>JASHTP010000276.1 GCA_030040495.1 Alphaproteobacteria bacterium | reverse complement strand
CTAGAGCCCGTGCGTGCCCATGGCGAGGAATTTCTCGCGGCGCTGCTGGCGCAGGCTCGCCCGGTCGAGCGCGGCGAGCGGCCGGAGCGCCTGCTCGATCGCGTCGCCGACCGAGGCGATCGCCGGCGCCGGCTCGCGATGGGCGCCGCCCAGCGGCTCGGCGATGACGGCGTCGATGACGCCGAGCTTCATCAGGTCCTGCGCGGTGAGCTTCAGCGCCTCGGCGGCGTCCTGCGCGTTCTCGGCCGTGCGCCAGATGATCGAGGCGCAGGCCTCGGGCGAGATGACGGAATAGATCGCGTGCTCGAGCATCAGCACCTTGTTGCCGGCGGCGAGCGCCAGCGCGCCGCCCGAGCCGCCTTCGCCGATGACGGTGGCGATCATCGGCACGCCCAATTGCAGGCAGCCTTCGATCGCGCGCGCGATCGCCTCGGCCTGGCCGCGCGCCTCGGCGTCGATGCCGGGATAGGCGCCGGGCGTGTCGACGAAGGTGAGCAGCGGCAGGCGGAAGCGGTCGGCGAGCGCCATCAGCCGGCGCGCCTTGCGGTAGCCTTCCGGCTTCGCCATGCCGAAATTGCGCTTGATCCGCGCCTCGGTGTCGGCGCCCTTCTCGTGCGCCAGCACCACCACGCTGCGCCCGCGGAAGCGGCCGATGCCGCCGATGACGGCACTGTCCTCGGCATAGGTGCGGTCGCCGGCGAGCGGCATGAACTCGGAGATCAGCGCCTTGACGTAGTCCGAGCCGTGCGGCCGGTCGGGATGGCGGGCCAGCTGCACCTTCTGCCAGGGCGTCAGCTTGGCGTAGGTCTGGCGCAGCAGCCGGTCGACCTTGGCCTCGAGCCGCGCCACCTCGTCGGCGATGTTGATGTCGCCGCCGTTGGACAGGTGCCGGAGCTCCTCGATCTTGCCTTCGAGCTCGGCGAGCGGCTTCTCGAAATCGAGGAAGTGGCGCATCGGGCGCGATGCCTACCATAGACAAGGCGCCGACGCCACTCCGGCCTCAGGCCCCGGCGATCGCCTCGGCCTTCTCCACCAGCACCTCGGCCTGCCGGATCGAGGCGATGTCGATGAGCCTGCCGTCGAGCGCGACGGCGCCGCGGCCTTCGCGCTTGGCCTGCTCCATCGCCGCGAGGATGCGGCGCGCGCGCTCGACCTCCTTCTCCGACGGCGTGAACACCTCGTTGGCGAGCGCCACCTGCGACGGGTGGATCGCCCATTTCCCTTCGCAGCCCAGCACCGCCGCGCGCCGCGCCGCCGCCTTGTAGCCCTCGGCGTCGGAGAAGTCGCCGAACGGCCCGTCGATCGGGCGGATGCCGTTGGCGCGCGCCGCCACCACCATGCGGGCGAGCGCGTAGTGCCACATGTCGCCCCAATGGGTCTCGCGGCGCCCGTCGGTATCCTTGTCGGTGAGGATGGCGTAGTCGGGATTGGCGCCGCCGATGTTGGTGGTGCGCGCGCGCGTCGAGGCGGCGTAGTCGGCGACGCCGAAATGCAGCGATTCGAGCCGCTTCGACGCGCCGGCGATGGCGTGGACGTTCTGCATGCCGAGCGCGGTCTCGATGATCAGCTCGAAGCCGATGCGCTTCTTGAAGCCCTTCGCCGTCTCGATCTGCGTCACCAGCATGTCGAGGGCGTAGACGTCGGCGGCGGTGCCGACCTTGGGGATCATGAGGAGGTCGAGCTTGGCGCCGGCCTGCTCGACGACGTCGACCACGTCGCGGTACATGTAGTGGGTGTCGAGCCCGTTGATGCGTAGCGACAGCGTCTTGTCGCGCCAGTCGACGTCGTTGAGCCCGGCGATGATGTTCTTGCGCGCCTTCTCCTTCTCGTCCGGCGCCACCGCGTCCTCGAGATCGAGGAAGATGATGTCGGCCGCGCCCTTCGCCGCCTTCTCGAAGAATTGCGGGTGGCTGCCGGGGACGGCGAGCTCGCTGCGGTTGAGGCGCGCCGGCACGGTGTCGACGATGGTGAAGCTCATGGCCTTCCTCGCGGGACCGGGGAAGGGGACTCCATAGGCGAAAGCGGCGGCGCGGTAAAGCGGCGGCTGGGGGATTTAGGCGCGGCGGACGCCGAGGCGTCGTCGCGTGCTCTGCGCTAATCCGCCTTTCCCGACGCCCTCGCGCGCCGCTTCTTCCGCGCCAGCGGGTGGCGCTCGCTCACCAGCCGCCGCAGCCGGTCGCCGGCGACGTGGGTGTAGATCTGCGTCGTGGCGATGTCGGCATGGCCCAGCATCTCCTGCACGCTGCGCAGATCGGCGCCGCGGTCGATGAGATGCGTGGCGAAGGCGTGGCGCAGCACGTGCGGCGAGAGCCGCGCCGGATCGAGGCCGGCCTCGAGCGCCAGCTCCTTGAGCAGCTGGCCGCAGCGCCGCCGAGTCAGATGGCCCGCCGCGCTGCGCGAGGGGAAGAGGAAGCGCACGCCGCGGCCGCCGGCGGGGAAGGCCTCGCGCGCGGCGAGATAGGCGCCGAGCGCGGCGCGCGCCGGCTCGCCCAGCGGCACCAGCCGCTCCTTCTCGCCCTTGCCGCGCACCACCAGGAAACGCCGGTCGCCGCGCGCCGCGGCGAGCGGCAGGCTCACCAGCTCGGAGACGCGCAAGCCTGCGCCGTAGAGCAGCTCGAGGAGGCAGAGGAG
>JASHTP010000275.1 GCA_030040495.1 Alphaproteobacteria bacterium | reverse complement strand
CCGCGTCCCGCTTCCGGCCGCGCCGCGCCCGACCGCGCCGCCGCAACGTCCGGCCTCGATCGGCGCAGCGCCCAGCGGCTGCGGCGCGGCGCGCTTCGCCTCGAGGCGCGGCTCGATCTTCACGGCATGACGCAGGACGAGGCGCATCGCGCGCTCGACTTCTTTCTCGCGCGCGCGCACGAAGAGGGGCTGCGCTCGGTGCTGGTGATCACCGGCAAAGGCGGCGGCGAGCGCGGCGGGGTGCTGCGCGCCGCGGTGCCGCGCTGGCTCGAGGAAGCGCCTCATCGCGGCCGCGTCCTCGGCACCGCGCCGGCGCAGCCCAGGGACGGCGGCGCCGGCGCGCTCTACATCCTGCTGCGGCGGCGGCGATGACGCCGTTCGGCGAGCGGCTCAGGCAGCTGCGCAGCGAGCGCGGCATCAGCCTGAAGCAGATGGCCGAGGCGCTCGGCGTCTCCGCCGCCTATCTCTCGGCGCTGGAGCACGGGCGGCGCGGGCGGCCGACCCATGCGATGGTCGTCGCCATCTGCGCGCAGCTCAACATCATCTGGGACGAGGCCGACGAGCTGCACCGCCTGGCGCGCCTGTCGCATCCGCGCGTCACCGTCGACACCGCCGGCCTCTCGCCCGCCGCCACCGAGCTCGCCAACCTGCTCGCCGAGCGCATCCGCAAGCTGCCGCTCGAGCGCGTCGAGCGCCTGCTCGACCTGCTGAAGAGCGCGCCGGCGGCGGTGCCGCGGCGCCGGCGGCGGCGCGCGGCGGGCTGACGGCCGCTACTCCAGCACCACCCGCCGCAGCTCCTTGAGCCCGCTGATCAGCGTGAAGGCGAAGTCGCGCGGCAGCCTGCCGTGCTCAAAGACATGGCCGGACAGCACCATGTTGACGGTCTCGCCGTCGCTCGACAGCGGCAGCGTGATGCGGCGGGTCAGCATCGGCGCGTGCTGGCCTTCGAGATCGAAGCTGTTCTCGGTGAAGAGCGGGCGGCAGTGCCGCGCCGTCTCCTCGTAGATGTCGACAACGTAGCGGCGATATCCCGCGCGCTCCGGCAGCACCTCGTCGATGAACTTGCCGGTGGGCTCGCGGCCGCCGGTGCGCCAGAACACGTCGCCGACGCGGCGGTAGCGGAAACGCGGCGCGCCGTCCGACCAAAGCACGTCGAGCAGCATGGTGTAAGGCCAGACCTCGCCGGGAATCTCCACGGGATCGATGTCGGCGCGGCGCGGCATGGGGCGGCCGCCCTTCTTGCCGAGCCAGTGCCGATAGAGTCCGTCGAGCGGCTGATCCAACAGGATGTCGAGCACGGAGCGTCTCCACCGCGGCGGGCGCCGGGTCGCGCCACTGCCACCGCGGATGATATCGACCCGAGCCTTAACCGCACCTGAATTCGCCGGCAATTTGGCTAAATTTGTAGGAGATTTATCTCCAGGGTCCGGCGATTCCGACTAAACTCTCGTCCATCCGCAATCGACGGGCCGGCTTTATGAGCATGTGTGTCCTCGTCATCGACGACAGCAAGACCGTCCGCCTCACCATCGAGACGACGCTCACCGAAGCCGGCTACGCCGCCATCGCCGCCGCGAACGGCAGCGAGGGCGTGCGGCTCTGGCAGGAAGCCCGGCCCGACCTCGTCATCACCGACATCATGATGCCCGAGCGCGACGGCATCGAGACGATCATGGAGATCCGCCGGAGCTGCGCGCAGGCCAAGATCCTGGCGATGACCGGCTTCTGCCACACCGGCAGCGTCGATTTCGCCGAGATGCTGCGCCGCCTCGGCGCCGACGACGTGCTGATCAAGCCGTTCGGCCCCGAAGTGCTGCTCGCCAAGGTGGACCGCCTGATCAGCCTCGACCCGGTCGCGCTGACCGCGGCTTAACCGCCCCTTAAGCATTCTCGGCCATGCTTGCCGGCATGGCTCGACGGCAGGATCACACCGGCGGCGCCGCGGACGCCTCGCCCGAGGCCGATCTGCGCCAGTCCGATCTGTCGCACCTCCATCTCCAGGACATGACGCCGACGCAGCGCGCCGAATTGCGGCGGCGCTACGACGATTTCGTCCGCCATTTCGGCCGCGACGGCATGGCGCCCTCGCGCTATCCCGAGCCGAAGAAGCGGCTCAAGAAATGGACGCCCGGCGCCAAAGGCTGAGGCCCGGCCGCCGCATGAAGGCGGGGCGTCCCCGCTGCTCTACAGGATGAACTTCGAGAGGTCGGCGTTCTTGGCGAGCGCGCCGACATGCTCGCGCACATAGGCGCGGTCGATGAGGATGCTGGTGCCGGGCGGCTTGTCGGAGGCGGTGAAGCTCACCTCCTCGAGCAGGCGCTCGAGCACGGTGTGCAGCCGCCGCGCGCCGATGTTCTCGACCGCGGTGTTGATCTCCTCGGCGAGCGTCGCGATCTCGTCGATCGCCTCGGCGGCGAAGTCGAGCGCGACGCCTTCGGTGGCGATCAGCGCCTTGTACTGCCTGATGAGGCTCGCCTCGGGCTCGGTCAGGATGCGGCGGAAATCGTCGCGCGTCAGCGGCTTCAGCTCGACGCGGATGGGCAGCCTGCCCTGCAGCTCGGGCAGCAGGTCCGAGGGCTTCGCCAGATGGAAGGCGCCGGAGGCGATGAACAGCACGTGGTCGGTCTTGACCGCGCCGTGCTTGGTGGCGACGGTGGTGCCTTCGATCAGCGGCAGCAGGTCGCGCTGCACGCCCTCGCGGCTGACGTCGGCGCCGATGCGCTGCTCGCTGCGCGCGCAGATCTTGTCGATCTCGTCGAGGAAGACGATGCCGTTCTGCTCGGCCGCGGCGATCGCCTCCTTCACCACCTTCTCCTGGTCGAGCAGCTTGTCGCTCTCCTCGGCCATCAGCACGCCGTGGCTCTCGCGCACGCTCATGCGCCGCGCCTTGGTGCGGCCGCCGAAGGCCTTGCCGAAGATCTCGCCGAGATTGAGCATGCCCATCTGCGCGCCGGGCATGCCGGGGATCTCGAAGGTCGGCAGGCTGCCGGCGCCGCTGTCCTGCACCTGGACCTCGATCTCGCGCTCGTCGAGCTGGCCTTCGCGCAGCATCTTGCGGAACTTCTGCCGCGTGTCGGCGCCGGCGTTCTGGCCGACGAGCGCGTCGAGCACGCGTTCCTCGGCGAGCAGCTCGGCCTTGCTGGCCACCTCCTTGCGCAGCCGCTCCCGCGTCATGGCGATCGCCACCTCGACCAGATCGCGCACGATCTGCTCGACGTCGCGGCCGACATAGCCCACCTCGGTGAACTTCGTCGCCTCGACCTTGATGAAGGGCGCCTGGGCGAGCCGCGCCAGCCGCCGCGCGATCTCGGTCTTGCCGATGCCGGTCGGGCCGATCATCAGGATGTTCTTTGGCAGCACCTCCTCGCGCAGCTCCTCGGGAAGCTGCTGGCGGCGCCAGCGGTTGCGCAGCGCGATGGCGACGGCGCGCTTGGCGTCGGCCTGGCCGACGATGTGGCGGTCGAGCTCGGAGACGATCTCGCGCGGGCTGAAGGCGGTCATAGGCTCTCGAGCGTGACCTTGTCGTTGGTGTAGACGCAGATGCCGGCGGCGATCGCCAGCGCCTTGCGCGCGATCGCCTCGGCGTCGAGCGCATGGTCGATCAGCGCGCGCGCCGCGGCCAGCGCATAGCCGCCGCCCGAGCCGATGCCGATGAGCCCGTCCTCGGGCTCGAGCACGTCGCCGGTGCCGGAGAGGATAAGCGACACCTTCTGATCCGCCACCGCCATCATCGCCTCGAGCCGGCGCAAATAGCGGTCGGTGCGCCAGTCCTTGGCGAGCTCGACGCAGGCGCGCGACAGCTGCCCGGGATGCTGCTCGAGCTTCGCCTCGAGCCGCTCGAAGAGGGTGAGCGCGTCGGCGGTGGCGCCGGCGAAGCCGGCGATCACCGTGCCGTTGCCGAGCCGGCGCAGCTTCTTCGCGTTCGACTTGACGATGGTCTGGCCCATCGACACCTGCCCGTCGCCGGCGATCACCACTTTGCCGTCCTTGCGGACGCACAGGATGGTCGTGCCGTGCCAGCTCTCCGCTCTCGCCTGGTGCTGCATCAAAGCCTGTCGGTCTAAGGGCCGGCAGAACATGTGGGATGGCCGGGGTCGGGGTCAAGCGCGGCGGGCCGCCCGGGCGATCCGCCCTTGCAATCTGCAAAAGCCGGGTCGGCGGGCGGCCCCGAGCCGCAGGAATCCGCCAGCCGGCGGCTGGCACGCCGCTTGAAGAGGGAAGGGCGAGCGCGGACCGCCTCCGGGATGCGCCAAGATGGAGGTTTCCATGTCGGCGAGACGCATTGAGCCCACCGGGCGCGAAAGCCCCTTCGGAGACGAGGAGATCATCGTCTCCAAGACGGACGTCAAGGGCCGGATCACCTATGCCAACGACGTGTTCCTGCGCGTCGCCGGCTACAGCGCCAGGGACATCCTCGGGCAGCCGCACAGCATCATCCGCCACCCCGACATGCCGCGCGCGGTCTTCAAGCTGCTGTGGGAGACGATCGAGGCGGGCAACGAGATCTTCGCCTATGTGCTGAACATGGCGTCGAACGGCGACCATTACTGGGTCTTCGCCCATGTGACGCCGAGCTTCGCCGCCGCCGGCAAGATCGTCGGGTACCACTCCAACCGGCGCAAGCCCGAGCCCGCCCAGATCGCCAAGATCGCGCCGCTCTACCGCACGCTTCTCGACGAGGAGCGCGCCGCGCCCGACCGCAAGGTCGGCATGAACCGGACCTATGACCGGCTTGTCGCCGAACTCCAAGCCAAGGGAGTGAGCTATGACCAGTTTGCTTTTTCGATCTGACCGTTCCTCGCTGACGCTGCTGAAGCGGTTCGGCGGCGTCGCTCTCGCGGTGCTGGTCGCGGAAGCGGCGGCGCTGCTGCTCGGCGCCGGGCCGGCGGCGCTCCTCGTCGGCCATGCGCTGGCGCTCGCCGCCGCCTTCGCCGCCGCGCGCAGCCTGGGCCGGCTCGAGCGCGTCCTCGGCCGCGCCGCCGCGGTCTGCGACGGCGCCGCCAAGGGCGATCTCGAGCTGCGCATCCTCGAAATCCCCGAGCCCGGAACCGTCGGCTCGCTCCAGAAGTCGATCAACCACCTGCTCGACATCACCGACGCCTTCGTGCGCGAGGCGCGCGGCTCGATGCAGGCGGTGGGCCAAGGCCGCTACTACCGCAAGGTGCTGCTGCGCGGGCTCCCCGGCTCGTTCCGCGGGGCGGCGGAGACCATGAACGGCACGACCACGGCGATGGAGGAGAAGGTCGGCGACTTCGCCCGCTTCGCCCGCACCAATGTGCGCGACGTCGTCAGCGGCGTCGCCGCCGCGGCGACCGAGATGAACGCCAGCGCCGCCGCGATGAGCAAGACCGCGGCGGGCCTTGGCGAACAGGCGACCGGCGTCGCCGCGGCGACCGAGCAGACCACGGCGAACGTGGCGACGGTCGCGACCGCGGTGGAGGAGCTGTCGAGCTCGGTCGGCGAGATCAGCCGCCAGGTGACCCAGTCGGCCGAGATCGCCCGGCAGGCGGTGACCGAGGCGCAGCAGACCGGCGAGATCGTCCGCGGCCTTGCCGGCACCGCGACGCAGATCGGCGACGTGCTGAAGCTCATCCAGTCGATCGCCGGCCAGACCAACCTGCTGGCGCTCAACGCCACCATCGAGGCGGCGCGCGCCGGCGAGGCGGGAAAGGGCTTCGCCGTGGTCGCGGGCGAGGTGAAGCAGCTCGCCACCCAGACCGCCAAGGCCACCGACGAGATCCGCGGCAAGGTCGAGGCGATCCAGGCCTCGACCGGCGGCGCGGTCGGCGCGATCCAGTCGATCGCCGGCACGGTGGGACGGATGGACGAGATCGCCGAATCGATCGCCGCCGCGGTCGAGGAGCAGGGCGCGGCGACGCGCGAGATCGCCCGCAACATCCAGCAGGCGGCCGCCGGCAA
Source organism: Alphaproteobacteria bacterium (assembly GCA_030040495.1). GTDB lineage: Bacteria > Pseudomonadota > Alphaproteobacteria > ATCC43930 > CGMCC-115725 > DAHUYF01. The sequence goes on along the minus strand of JASHTP010000275.1, from coordinate 450 downwards.
CCGCGAGGTCAGCGCCAGCGTCCAGACCGTCGCCGAGGCCTCGCGCGAGACCGGGACCACCGCGACCCAGGTGCTCGACGCTTCCGGCGAGCTGTCGCGCCAGGCGACGCGGCTCAATGGCGAGATCGACACCTTCCTGAAGAAGCTCGGCCTCGCCGGCTGATCGGGCGCCCCACCGCCGGCTGATCGGGCGCCCCGCCGCACTGGCGGGGCGCAGCCGATCTTGCTAAAAGACCGCCGCCCTCCCATTTGGGCGGCAAATAGGTCGGCAAGGAGAGCAGCCCGTGGCCCAGGCCCGGTCCTCGGCGGTCGCCGCGCAGCAGCGCAAGGCCACGGTCGAGCGCGTGACCAAGGAAACCCGGATCCGCGGCACCGTCAATCTCGACGGTGCCGGCGTTTATGACGTCTCGACCGGCATCGGCTTTCTCGATCACATGCTGGAGCAGCTCT
>JASHTP010000274.1 GCA_030040495.1 Alphaproteobacteria bacterium | reverse complement strand
CGCGACGGTGCGGCGCTACGAGGCCGGACGGCGCATGCCGCCGGCGCGGCTTGCCGCGGCCGCGCTGTTCCTGGGCTTCCCGCTGTCCTGGTTCTTCCGCGAGCCCGACGCGCCGGACGGAGGCGCGGCGCCGCGCGGCGAGCGCTGAGCCGGCAAAGAAGACGGCGCCGGGTCGCCCCGGCGCCGTCCCGCTCAATCCCGCCTCAGCGGAAGTTGATCTCCACCACGCGGTTCCTCGGCTCGCGCACGCCGGGCGCAGTGGGCACCGGCGGCTCGCGCATGCCGACCCAGCGCTCGTCGATATGCTGCGCCGGCACGCCGTCTGCCACCAGCGCCTGGCGCACCGCGTCCGCGCGGCGGTGCGACAGCGCCATGTTGTAGGCGTCGGTGCCGGAGAGGTCGGCCTTGCCGGTGATGGCGACGTGGGTGTCGCCGCCCTTCACCTGGCCCGCCACCTGGGCGATGATCTTCTTCGCGTCCGACGTCAGGGTCGCCTTGTCGAATTCGAAATAGACGTTGTACTGGTGCATTGGCGCCGGCGGCGGCATCTGCGCCGCGGCCGCGGGCTGCACCGCGCCGTGCTCGAGCTCATCGAGCGCGGCGACGAAATCGGCGTGGCACGAGCCGTTGATCGCCTTCCGCCAATCGGCTTCCATTTGCTGGACCCAGCAGTCATAGCGTTCCTGTGCGCGCGCTGCCAGCGCCGACGCGCGTTGGCGCGCGCCGCCATCGAGCACCGCGAGCAGGCGGCTGCGGCCAGTGGCGAGCTCGTTGCGCGTGCCCAGCGGCACTTCGAGCGGCACCAGCCAGTTGCTGTTGTCTTCGGGCAGGACGGTCTGGCCGTTCGCCGCGGCGAGGCCCTTGCGCGAGAAATAGTCGGAGTCCGCCCAGTCCTGATCCTGTTGCGACAGCTGGGTGGCGAGGCCGGCATACTCGCGCGCCAGCGCCTGGTCGAAGGTGGCGGCGCTGGGCGGCGCCGCCTCCTGCGCGGCGGGCAGGTTGAACGGCTGAAGCACGGGGTTGCCGCGCATCGGTGGCGCGAAGGACCAGCTCGAGCAGGCGGCGAGCAGCACGCCCGCGCCGAGCAGCGCGAGCGAGGTGGCGACAAGGTTCCGGTGATGCATCTGGCTTCGATCTCCCTGAAAGCCCGCCGGCGCCGCGCCGTCGAAGCGGCGTGTCGGTCGGCGAGTGGTTGGCAAGATTAGAACGCCGACATGGCGGAAACGGGTCTGTACAAAGAAGGTTGGGGACGTTCATGGCTTTTCAACCGCCGCAAAAAGGGCAAGCTCCGGTCGCTCGCCCGATCGAGCGAAGGGGGTTGCTTTTGGAGCGGCCGCCGCTCCTTTCGCATCGACAGCGCAGCCGTGGCCTTGTCCGAACGGCGACCGCCGCCGGAAGCCGCGCAGCCTCCGGCGCGCCGCGAGGCCGGCGGCAAGGCCGCGGGCGCCCTACTCGCGGCAGCGCGGCGCCGACGATCTGTAACCGAGGATTGTCGCCGGGATTGTGTCATTTGTCGGGCGCGCACGGCGCCGGCGCATTGGCGCCCGGCGAACCGCAACCCATATCGAGCGTGCATCCCGCCGGCGCTGGCCCGCAACATCGAGAGGGCCGAATGTCACGCGATCTCGTTCGAGCGGTTCTGCTTCTCGCCGCGCTTTTCAGCGTCGCCGCCTGCGTCTCGCCGGAGGAATTGCGGCAGCAGGACGAAGCCGCCTGCCTCAGCTACGGCTTCCAGCGCGGCACGCCCGATTTCGCCGCCTGTCTGCAGCGCGAGAGCCTGGCGCGGCGCTACGGCGAGCCCGAGCCGTGGTACGGGCCGCCGTTCGGCTGGTATGGGCCGGGCTGGCATCCCATGCCCTGACGCGCCGCCGGGCGGCTTGTCTTCCGCGACCGGGATCGGCGAAGCTCCTCGCCGGCAGGCGACGCGAGGAGCAGGACGATGGAGAAGCGGATCTTCGGGCGTACCGGGCTCGACCTCTCGATCCTGGGCTTCGGCTGCGGCGCGGTCGGCGGATTGATGGTGCGCGGCGATTCCGCCGAGCAGGAGCGAGCGATCGCGCGCGCGCTGGAGGCGGGCGTCACCTATTTCGACACCGCCGTCCAGTACGGCGACGGAAGATCCGAGAGCAATCTCGGCCGCGTCCTCGGCCGGTTGAAGCCCGCCGGGATCGCCGTTGGCACCAAGGTCCGCTTGCGCTCGGGCGATTTCGGGCGCGTCGCCGACGCGGTCGGCGCCTCGCTCGAGGGCAGCCTGCGCCGGCTCGGCCTCGAGCGGGTGGACATCTTCCATCTGCACAACGCGATCACCCTCGCCGGCGGCGGCGAATCGCTGAGCGCGCGCCAGGTGCTGGACGAGGTGGCGCCCGCCTTCGACCGGCTGCGGCGGCAAGGCAAGATTCGCTTCCTCGGCATCACCGCGGTCGGCGACACCGCGGCGCTGCAGCAGGTGATCGACGCGCGCATCTTCGACAGCGCCCAGATCGTCTACAACATGCTCAATCCTTCCGCCGCGGCCGCGCTGCCGGCGGCCTACCCGGCGCAGGATTATGGCCGGCTTTTCGAGCACGCGAGGGCGGCCGGAACCGGCATCGTCGGCATCCGCGTGCTTGCCGGCGGCGCGCTCTCCGGCTCGGCGGAGCGTCATGCCATCGCCAGCCCGCCGCCGGCACCGATCGGCTCCGCGGCGAGCTACGAGGGCGATGTCGCGCGGGCGGTCCGGCTCATGCCGCTGGTGCAGGAGGGGTTCGCCTCAAGCCTCGCCGAAGCCGCCACGCGCTTCGCGCTGTCGCATCCGGCGATGGGCACGATCCTGGTCGGCATGGCCACGATACGGCAATTCGAGGACGCGCTGGCGGCCGTACGCCGGGGGCCGTTGCCGGCGGCGGCGCTGGAACGGCTTGCCGCCCTGCAGCGGAGCTTCGCCGGCGAGCCGCGCTGACGCCGGCGCGTCAACGCCCGTCCAGCACGGCGTCGGCGATCTTCTCGGCGGCCATCAGGGTCGGGAAGTTGGTGTTGGCGCAGGGCACCACCGGAAAGATCGAGGCGTCGACGACGCGCAGGCCGGCGACGCCGCGCACCCGGCCCTGAGGGTCGGTCACCGCCATCACGTCGCCGTCGGCGCCCATGCGGCAGGTGCAGGAGGCGTGCCACACGCCGATCGCCGACTTGCGGATGAATTCCTCGAGCCGGTCGTCGTCGCTCATCAGCTCGTCGAAGCGGTAGCCCTCGACGATGAGGCGATCGATGAGCGTGCGGCGAAGCGCGGCGGAGGCGTCCATCAGCCGGGCGAGCGCGGCGGTGATCACCCGGTTCCTCGTATTGACCGCGCCCACCTTCTTCACCCGCTCGCTGTAGCTCGCCGGGAAGGGATCGGAGGTCACCGCGCTGAGCGCCGGGCTCGCCTGCAGCCGGCCGGCGCGGCGGAACGCGTCCATCAGCCGCTCGAGGTCGCGCCAGTCGGAGAGCAGATTGAATTCGACGATCGGCTCGCGCCGGCGATCGGCGGCGGCGAGCCGGACCTGCCCGGTTTCCGAATAGGTCTTGTAGACGCAGAGCAGCAGCGAGCCGATCTGCTCGCCGACGGGATGCCACGCCGATTTGTCGATCGAGACCGCGAACATGTCGCCGCGCGGCGCGCCGGCGATGCCGGAGGAGTAGCGCAGCCCGACCAAAATGTGGCGCCGGGTGAGGCCGTTGAGCCGCGCCGCCGGGGCGATGAAGGAGGACAGCGCGATCGACGGGTGGTCCATCAGCCGCTGGCCGACCCCGGGGAGGGCGGCGGTCACCGCGATGCCGAGATCGCCGAGCGCGCCGGGCGGGCCGATACCGGCGCGCAGCAGATGCGCCGGCGAGTGGATCGCGCCCGCCGACAGGATCACCTCGCGGCCGCGGAACTCGGTCTCGCTTCCGTCGATCAACGCCGCGACGCCGACGCAGCGCTGGCCCTCGAAGATGAGGCGCGTGACCTCGGCGCCGGTGGCGATCGTCAGGTTCGACCGTTGCCGCGTCACCGGGTCGAGATAGCCGATCGCGGCCGAGACGCGGCGGTCATAGGCGTTCGAGATGGCGATCGGGAAGTAGCCTTCGGCCCAGGCGCCGTTCTGGTCCGGCAGATACTCGAAGCCGGCCGCCTTCAACGCCTCGGCCACTGCCTTGGCGTGACCGTTCCAGAGATCGGGGAAGAGGCGGCGGACCGGGATGCGCCCCTCCCTGCCGTGATAGGGGCCGTCGAAGTCGAGGTCGCGCTCGACCTTCTTGAAATAGGGCAGCACGTCGTCCCACCCCCAGCCCGCAGCGCCGCGCGCCTCCCATTCGGCGTAATCGCTCGGCGCGCCGCGATTGGCGAGCTGGCCGTTGATCGAGGAGCCGCCGCCGAGCACGCGCGCCTGCTCGTATTTGCGGAGCGGCGGCCGGTTCTCCGCGGGATTGTTGTGCGAGATGACTTCGGTGTGCGCCTTGAGCTCGGTCCAATGGAAGCGCGGATCGAAATAGGCGGTGCCGGGATAGCTGTCGAGGATCTCCGGCGGCACGCGGCCTTCCGGCGTGTCCTGGCCGGCCTCGCAGACCAGCACCCGGTTGGTGCTCCGCGCCGAGAGGCGGTTCGCCACGACCGACCCGGCCGAGCCGCCGCCGATGATGATGTAGTCCCAGGACAACCGCGCTCCCCTCCCTGTTGCCGTCCGCTCAAGGCGGTCGCGCCGCCATGGCCGGCTTGCTAGACTAGGCCAAGAGCGGCGCGGCAAACCAGCGCTGGATGAGACTCATGGGAGGGGACATGCCGAATTACGTCTATGCCGGAGCGGCGCCCTGGATCGCAGCGAGCAAGGGCGCGGTGACCGGCGGTCTCTTTCGCCTGGACAGCGACAGCGGGCGCTGGGAGAAGCTGACCGCGGGCCTTCCGGATGAGGTCGAGGCGCGCTGCATCGCGCTCGGCCCGGGCGGCGCGGTCTATGTCGGCACCCAGGACGGCCCCTATCGCAGCACGGACGCCGGCGCCAGCTGGCGCAAGCTGGCGCTGCCCGGCAAGGAGGCGCTGGTGTGGTCGATCCTGCTCGACCCGACCGACCCGCGCACGATCTATGTCGGGACCCAGGGCACGACGATGTACCGCAGCCGCGACGGCGGCGAGAGCTGGACCGAGCTGACGCCGCCGGAGCCGCTCGGCATGGTGAAGATGAGCTTCCCCTGCCGGGTCATCCGCCTCGCCCTCGATCCCAGCGATCCGCGCCGGCTTTATGCCGGGCTCGAGGTCGGCGGCGTGCTCATGAGCCGCGACGCCGGCGACAGCTGGCGCGGCTGCAACGAAGGGCTGCTCGAGTTCACCAAGGAGCCGCGCCTCAGGAGCCGCATCGTCAGCGACACCGAAACCGAAGGGATGATGGATTCGCACGCGCTCGAGGTGAGCCCGGCCGAGCCCGGCACGGTGTTCCTGGCCAACCGCATGGGCCTCTTCCGCAGCGGCGACGGCGGCATGCGCTGGCACGAGATCGGCATCGCCCGCTTCTCGCCGCTGACCTATGCGCGCGACGTCAAGGTGTCGCGCCACGATCCCCGGACGATGTACGCCGCGCTCAGCGTCGCCGCGGTGAGCGACGAGGGCTCGCTCTACCGGAGCCGCGACCTCGGCGAGACCTGGCAGCGCTTCGACCGCGGCATCGCGATGAAGAGCACCCTGATGATCATCGCCGAGAGCCCGCGCAACCGGAACCGGGTCTATTGCGCGACGCGCAAGGGCCAGGTCTTCGGCACCGAGGATGGCGGCGAGAGCTGGCGCGAGTACCGGCTCCCCGACGGTGTCGAAGGCGTCTACGGCCTCGCCGCGGCATAAGCCGCGGGTTTGCACCCGCCGGCGGCTTGCCATAGCATGGCAGAAAGCCCCGGGAGAGAGGGCATGCGCGCGTGGGAATGTGTCGAAACCGAGCAATTCGGCAGCGTTGTCGTGCGCCGTCGCGATTGCCCGTTGTGCAGCAGCAACAATGACGGCGTGAGGCCGAGCGGCCACTCGCAGCCGCCCTGGGCGATCAAGAAGTGCGCGACGTGCGGCTTCGTCTATATCGATGCGGCGCCGCACTACGAAGCGCAGGTCGAGACCATGGCGTGGGAGCGCACCACCAAGCTCGAGGAGCGGCGCCGCGCCGAGATCCGCCCGATTTCCTACCGGGTAAGCAAGCGCACGCGCTTTCGCCTGCGGCTGCTGCCCAAGCGGACCGTGCTCGGCTATGTCGCGGCGCGGATCGGGAGCGGCGCGGTCGTCGATCTGGGCTGCGGCGGCGGTCAGGCGATGGAGAATTTCCCGCTCGCCTACAAGCCGTTCGGCATCGAGATCTCCGCCGCAGCCGCGGCGACCGCCAATCAGACCTTCGGCGCCCGCGGCGGCTGTGCCATCAACGCGCCCTGCGTCGAGGGGTTGCGCCGCTTCGATAACGGCTTCTTCGCGGCGGCGTCGCTGCGCTCCTATCTCGAGCACGAGGCTGAGCCGTTGCCAGTGCTCGAGCACCTGCACCGCGTGCTGGCGCCGCGCGGCATCGCCGTGGTCAAGGTGCCGAACTACGGCTCGCTCAATCGTCTGGTCATGGGCCAGCGCTGGTGCGGCTTCCGCTATCCCGACCATCTCAACTACTTCACGCCGACCACGTTACGCGCCATGGCGGCCAAGGCAGGCTTCGAGACCAGCTTCGGGCTGACGGGAAAGCTGCCGACCAGCGACAATATGTGGGCGGTGCTGACCAAGCCGTCCGCCTGACGCAGGGCTTGCCCGGTCCGACGCGAACTCTGGCCGGTGCTCTCAGGGCGTGGCGCCGCTCCTCGCCAGGCTGAGGCCGCGGCGCGGGCCGATGCCCGGCGCCGCCACCTCGACCAGGAATTTGCGGCGCATGGCGCGGGCGAAATCCTCGTAGCCGTCGGCCACTTCGACAAAGGCGCCGTCGCCGCCGACGACATTGTCGCGATACCAGCGAGCGAGATCGGGCTCTTCCGGCGTGACGATCGGCAGCCCGTTGATGCGGATGCCGCGCGCCACCACCTGGTCGCGGGCGATGGTGGTCGACATCGGCCCGTTGTTGGGCCCGTCGCCGGAGACGTCGATGACGCGGCTTGCCGCGGCGCAGGGGCAGGCGTCGAGCAGATCGGCCGCCGCCAGCAGCGCCAGCGACAGCTCCGTGGTGTAGCCTTGCGCGCGCGGCGTCGAGCGGATGCGGACGGCGAGCGCATGCGCCTCGGCGGCGGTGCGCAGGATCGTCCAGGGCACCACCACGACATGGCCGTCCGACCATTCCATGACCGCGACCGCGACCCCGGCGCCCAGCGCGTTCTCGATGCCGGCGCCGGCGAAGATGGCGGCGATGCCGCTGCGCTGCAGCTCGTAGCGCCCGGCATCGACGCTGCCGGAGACGTCGACGGCGAAGACGACGGCGGTGGCGACGCGCTCGGCCGCCGGCGCGCCGGCCGCCGGGGCCGCGATCGCCAGCGCGATGCCGAGCAGCCGGAACAGCGCGTGCCGCATGGTCCCCCGTTTGCGCCCTTTGCGCATGACCGGCGCGCGCAGGCATGCGATCATAGCCCGATCCAACGAACGGAGGCGAGGAGGCCATGGCGACCTACCAGCTGGTCAGCTTCAAGACCTGCCCTTGGGTGCAGCGCGCCGCGATCGTGCTGCGCGAGAAGCGGGTCGCGTTCGAGTTCCGCCACATCGACCCCGACAACCGACCCGACTGGTTCCTTGCCATCTCGCCGCACAAGAAGGTGCCGGTGCTGCGCATCGACGACCGCGTGTCGCTGTTCGAGTCGAACGCCATCGCCGAGTACCTGGACGAGACCATCGCGCCGCGGCTGCATCCGGCGGACCCGGTCGAGCGCGCGGTGAATCGCGCCTGGACCGACTACGTGCCGAGCTTCGCCGCCGCGATCACCGCCGCCGCCTATGCCGACAGCGAGGCCGAGTTCCGCAAGGCGGTCGAGCAGATCCCGGTGCCGTTCGGGCGCCTCGAGCAGGCGCTGGCAGCACAAGGCGGCGGCCCCTACTTCAACGGCGCCGCCTACTCGCTGGTCGATGCCGCCTATGCGCCCTTCCTGCAGCGCTATGTCTTCCTCGACCGG
>JASHTP010000273.1 GCA_030040495.1 Alphaproteobacteria bacterium | reverse complement strand
CCAGGCCACCTTGCGGCCGCTGCCGCAGGGCGGCTGGATTCTGGCCTGTCCGCCCGAGGTCGAATCGGCGATCTTCCGCAGCCACCGCAGCGCCGACACCTGGCAGCGTCTGCCGTCGGTCGCCGCGCCCGTTCATCTCGTCAGCGGCGACCCCGGCGCGCCCGACCGCGGCTGGGTGAGCGCGGTGCTGCCCGAGATGGCGCGGCGCATCCCCGGCGCCCGGCTCACCACGCTGGCCGGCACCGGCCACATGATGATCTTCGAGGCGCCCGAAACCTGCCGTGGTCTGGTGCTCGACGAGCTCCGCCGCGACGGGTGACGGCCCTTGCCGTGCACGCGGTTTGGTGTACCTTCTATGACTCATGGTGGCCGGCACGGGCCGGTATTTGCCCAGGGTGGCTCATGGAGACTGCGGACCAACGATCCCTCGCCGGAATGCCGGAGCCGCGCCCCAGGCGCCGGCGCAGCGAGCACGACCTCTATGCCGGCGAGCGCCTGCGGATGGCGCGTCAGCTCGCCGGCTGCAGCCAGCAGCAGCTCGGCGACGCGCTCGGCGTCAGCTTCCAAGCGGTACAGAAATACGAGACCGGCGAGAACCGGCTGTCGGCCGGCCGTCTGGTCCGGGCCGCCGCCTTTCTCGGCGTCGAGCTCGGCTTCTTCGCCAAGGACCACGCGCCGCAGGCGGACGACCGCGCGCCGTCGACCGGCTTCAGCGCCGACGAGATGGAGCTGGTGCGCGCCTATCGCGCGCTGCGCTCGGATCCGCTGCGCACCCAGCTGCGGCGCCTGCTGGTGACCTTGGCCGAGCGCGCGCCCGAGAGCGCAACCGAGCCGCGCTGACCCGCCCGGGGCCGCCCGGCCGGCCGCGCGGTTGACCCGGCGGCGGCGAAAATCGATGCTCGCGCAGAGGCACCGCCGATTTGCGGCGTGCGAGGGATGGCGATGGGCGTCAGCGTCCTGATCGACCAAGAGGGCCGAGCCTGGCCGGCCAATGACGCGGCCCTTGCCCGCCGGCTCGGCTATGCCGATGCGCGCCGCGACCCGATCCGCTTCGCCGTCGAGGAGCGCGGGCTCATCCATATCCGCTCGGTCGAGGACGGCATCCGCGTGACCGTGCAACCTGGCGCGTTCTCGCGCGTCGCGCTCGCCGGCGCGCTCCAGACGCTCAACGACCTCGCGCCCACGCGCCTGCTGCTCGTCTCCGGCGCCGGCGCCGCGAGGCAGGTCGAGCTGTTCACCAGCGTCTTCGCCTTCATCGAGCGCGCCGAGCAGCTGGCGAAGGGGCCGCCGATCGAGGTCAAGGTGCCGCGCTATTCGGTGCCGCGCAGCCTGCGCAATCTCGCGACGCCGCCTTTCGCCATGGTGCGCCCGATCATCGACCTGTGGAAGGACCGCCGCGGCGAGCTGGGCGAGGAGGTGTTTCGGGCGCTCTCCCTCGGCGGCGTATCGCGTCGCATGTATCTGCTGCGCCAGCCGCCCGGCTCGTCGCGCCTGGTCACCGAGCATTGCGCGGCGGGGGTGAGCTTTCTCAGGCCGTGCGAAGGCTTGTTGATGATCGGCCGCGAGTTTCACGAGATGCCCGACCGTGATTACGGTGCATGGGTCGCGGAGGCTTACGCCTCGGCCCTGTGGGGTCGCCGCCTGAGATTGGAATCGGTTCGCTCCCTGATCCGCACCTCGGCGGCGACCACCTTGCGCACCCGCTACGACCGCGTGCTCATGCCCTGGCGCAGCGGCACCGATCAGTTCGTCATGGGCATTTCCATCGAGCGCGAAGCGCCGACGTCGGTCTGAGGCAGCATGCTCACGAGATTCGCGATCAGCCGGTCCTGGCCCATCGACAGGAAGAGATAATCGAGATCGCCGCGCCAGGCGGTGAGATGGGTGGCGATGCGCTCTTCTCCGCCCAGATAGCCATAAGCGCGGGTCATGCCGACTTCGTCGAGGTCGAGTTCCACCATCGTCCAGAAGCGCGGAGGATTCCACCGCGTCAGCGCGCAGCTTCGCGTGAGGCGCGGCATTATCTTGGCAAATCCGTGACGGCGATAGTCGGGCCGGACCCACAGTCCGCCGGCATAGACGACGCGGCCGGTGATCCGGAAGGGCGACGGCGCGGTGACCTCGACGCTGTCCCCGGCCTCGATATGTGGTGCCGGATCGTCGAAAAAAATTCGCAGCGAGGTCAGTTCCTCCGCCAGCGTGCGGTCGCCGAGATCGTAAAGGCGGGCCGCGTTGGTGACGACGGTTTCACCGAACTCGTCGACGCCCTCGATCCAGAACGCATTGTCGCGGCCGAGCCGGTTGTATTGCGGCTTGAAGACCGGCGTCAGCTCGGGCCAGGTCTCGCGCTGGCGCTGGTTGACGGCAACGAGGCGCTCGAAATCGTGGCGCAGCCGCAGCGTCACGCCGATCGCGCGGGCGCGCTGATCGGCTTCGAGGAAATACCGGGCGAGCAAGTCGCCGGGTCCGTGGACGATTTGGATCTGCTCGGCGATGGATCGCGATTGAACGAGCACGATGACACCTCCTTCGCTGTTGGCTCGACACCGGAATAGTGTTAAGCACAGTCGATCGTAGAGATATCGCCGCCGACTCCCAACCGCCCGTCATGCGGAGCGCACACAAAAGCGGGGCGCGCAATAAAGCCGTGTGCCCGTTGACTGATCTCGTGTATTACTTGTGGCGCTGCTGCCGATGATCGAGGCACGGCGTCATCTGGAGCGCGATCGGATCGTGCGATGGTTGTGCGTCTGAGACACGCCACGGCGAGCGTCCGTCGACTTGGCTGGAATCCGCGCCAGCAAGGCCGGGCGGGCATTACCCTGGTGCTCAGCACCACGCTGTGGCTGAACTGGACCTCGACCTATTATCTCTTGACCGTCTTGGCCAAGCCGATGGCGCGCGACACGGGCTGGTCGCTGACCCTTCTGATTGGCGGATTGTCGATCGGCCTGGTGGTGGCCGGGCTCGGGTCCCCCGCGGTGGGCCGCGCCATCGAACGCCGCGGCGGGCGTCCTTTGCTGGCGTTCGGCTCGCTCGCGCTTGCGGTCGGCCTCTTCGCGCTCGCCCTGGCGCGCGGGCCGGTGAGCTATCTCGCCGCCTGGTTCGTGCTCGGCATTGGCATGGCGGCCGGGCTCTACGATGCGGCTTTTGCCGCCGTCGGCCGGTTGTTCGGTGCCGGCGCCAAGACGGTGATCGGCAATCTCGTTCTGATCGTCGGGCTGGCGATGACGCTGTCCTGGCCGCTCACCGCTTTGCTCGCGCAACTCGTAGGCTGGCGCGGAACCTGTCTTTGCTATGCCCTTCTGCATCTCGCCGTCGGCCTGCCGCTGCACGCTCTGCTGTTTCCCGCGCAGGCGGAGGCGGCAGGGCCGAGTCCGGATGGCGCAACGCCGGCGCCGCGCGCGGCCCGTTGCGGCGGCGCCGCGCGGGCCTGGCCGGTATGGGTTCTGGCGGCCAACGTGACGCTGTCGATCGCGATCGGATCGGTCATTGCGGTGCATCTGGTGACGCTGTTGCAAGGCCTCGGCCTCACGCTCGCCGCTTCCGTCGGCCTCGGCAGTGTGATCTGGCTGTCGCAAAGCAGCGGCCGTTTCATCGAGACGCTCATCGGCCGCAAGGTCGATCCCGTGTGGGAGGGCATCGGCGCCAGCGTGCTCGTCTGCCTCGGGCTGGCGCTGCTGGCCACGGCGAGCGGCATCTTCGTGCCCGTGGCGCTGGTGGTCTTCGGCATCGGCAACGGCATCCGAACCATCGTCAAAGGTACGCTTCCGCTCGCCCTTTTCGGCGCCGAAGGCTATGCGACGCTGATCGGTCGTCTCGGCATGCCGACGCTGATCGCCCAGGCGATCGGGCCGTCGCTGGGGGCGATCGCGCTGACGCGCTACGGCGTCGCTTCATCGCTGCAGCTGCTCGCGGCGCTCGCGTTGCTCAATCTCGTGCTTTCCTGCGCCTTGCGCCGCGCCTTGCCGCGAGCGCCGCTGCCTTCGGGCATCGCGAGCGTGCCGCAACCGTCGGAGCGCGCGTGAAGGGGGCATGGCGCCGAGCAAGCCGGCGCGCGCGCCGCGATCGGTCTGCGGTTTCGCCAGGAGCGCCTGCTTGCCGGCAAGACGCAAGAAGCGCTCGGCAATGCCCTCGATGTTTCCGTCGACGCGATCCGCGACTACGAAGCCGGACGCAGAGCGATCGCGCCGCGCGAGCTCGTCGTCGCCGCGACGTTGTTCGGCGTGCCGCTCGCTTTCTTTTGCGCCGGCGATGATCAATCGATGTCGGCACCACTCAACGAGCCGGCCGGACACCCGCGCTGGTTGGCGTTGCAGCGTCCGCCTTCCGTTCTGTTCTGGCCAGCCTTCTCGCAGCTCGACCCGCTTCTGCAGGTGTGGCGGGAGACGCATGGCCGGCTGACCGAGGACGTCCATGCGGCGCTTGTCGACGGCGACGTGCTTCACCGTACCTGCCTGGCCCCTCCAAGCGCCGCCTGCTCTCGGTTGGTCACCGAGCATTGTGCGCCAGGCGTTGCCTTTCTGTTGCCTTGCGAGAGCTTGGCGATGGTCGGGCGCGATTTTCACGACATGCCCGACCGCGACTACGGCGCCCGAATGGCCGAAGGCTACCTGGAGACTGCTTGGACGCGCCGGCTTCGCATCGACGCCGTGCGCGCGCAGATGCGCACTTCGGTGGGGACCACCCTTCGCGGCCGTTATGATCGTATGCTCATTCCATGGCGCTATGGGAGATGCGATCTGCTCGTCATGGGCGTCTCGTTGCGGCGCGAACTTACGATCCTTCCGTGATGATTCGGGCTCGTCGAATGGGTCTCGGAGACCGGCGAAGCGGGGGCCTCAGGCTATGCAAAATCTGCAGTGCAGCCCGTCTGTTTGCGCAATTTTCGGGGCAGGGTTAACTGCCCACGTGATCGTTGAAGCGGTCGGTGGACCCTCCCTCCGACTGTCCGATCCAGCCCCCAGCGAGATCGGACTCCCGCAACGGCGCTTCTGGCGCCCGGTCAACCCCCCTGACCGGGCGCCTTTGATTCCAAGGATTTGGAGCGGAAGCAAAGCGCTTTCGAGGACCACGCCAGGCACCGGCACCAGCCTTGACAGGCGAGCGCGCCGCCCGATATAGTTCGTGTCATCAATAATCAGTAACACGAACCGACAGTGCCGCCATGGGCTTCGCCGTCCGCCTTCGTCAGCATGCCAGACCGCTCTCGGTCGCGCCCGGCGAGACCATTCTCGAAGCGGCGCTGGCGCAAGGTGTGGCCTATCCCCATGGCTGCCGCTCCGGCAATTGCGGCGCCTGCAAGTCGCGGCTCCATGACGGCGAGGTCGAGCTCGCACCCTTTTCGGAGTACGCTCTGAGCGAGGCCGAGCGCGCCGAAGGGCTGATCCTCGCCTGCCGCGCGCTGCCCTGGAGCGATGCCGAGGTGAGCTGGCTCGACAGCGACGAGATCGTGCTCCATCCGCAGCGTCGCCTGGTCTGCCGCGTCGCCGCGCTCGACGAGCTCACCCACGACATCAGGCGCGTGCGTCTCGCGATCGAGGCCGGCGGGCCGTTCGATTTCTCCGCCGGGCAATATGCGAGCCTCGCCTTCGGCGCTCTGCCGCCGCGCGACTATTCCATGGCCAACCGTCCGGACGAGGCGCTGCTCGAGTTCCACATCCGCCGCATGGGCGCGGGCAGCGTCAGCGCCTATGTCGCCGAGCGGCTGCGCCCGGGCGACGCCGTCATCGCCGAAGGCCCGCTCGGCGCGGCCCATCTGCGCGCGACGCATGCCGGGCCGATCCTCGCCATCGCCGGCGGCTCCGGCCTCGCGCCGATCAAATCGATCGTCGAGACGGCACTCGCTTCCGGCAGCAGGCAGCCGATCCATCTCTATGTCGGCGCCCGCGACGAGCGCGATCTCTATCTCGTCGAGCATTTCGCTTCGCTCGAAGCGGCGCACGAGAATTTCCGCTTCGTCCCGGTGCTGTCGGAGCCGCTTCGCGCGACGCGCCGGCGCACCGGCTTCGTGCACGAGGCGGTGGCGGCGGATTTCGCCGCGCTCGACGGCGCCAAGGCTTATGTCGCGGGTCCGCCGGTCATGGTCGAGGCGGCGACGGCGCTGCTCGTCGAGGAGCTCGGCCTTGCGCGCGAGCATGTCCATGCCGACGCCTTCTACACCGAAGCGGACAAGGCCGCGCGTTCCGTGGCGGCGGGCTGATGGCGAGCCTCACGGGACGCGTCGCGCTGGTCACCGGCGGCGGCCGCGGCATCGGCCGCGCCATCGCCGGGCTTATTCACGCCCAAGGCGCGAGCCTCGTCATCGCCGACAGCGGCACCGCGATCGACGGCAGCGGCGCCGACCCGAGAGTAGCCGAAGGCGCCGCCGCCGCGCTGGGATCGCGCGCCGCCGCCTTTGCCGAGAGCATCGCCAGCCCGTCGGCGGCCGCCGCCGCCGTCGAACTCGCGGTCAAGCGCTTCGGCGGGCTCGACATCGTCGTCAACAACGCCGCCATCATCCGCGACGCCTTCATCTTCAAGGCCGATGCGTTCGCCTGGGACGCGGTCATCCGCAACAACCTCACCGCGCCGTTCCACGTGCTCGCCGCGGCGACGCCGGTGCTGCGCGAGCAGGCGCGGGCGAAACGCGGCGGCGATCCCTATGGCTGGGGCCGCATCGTCAACATCGTCTCCTCCGCCGGGCTCTACGGGAATTACGGCCAGGCCGCCTATGCCAGTGCCAAGGCCGGGCTCCTCGGGCTGACGCGCGTCGTCGCGCTCGACATGCAGCGCAGCCTCGTCACCTGCAATGCGGTGGCGCCCTTCGCCGCGACCCGCGTCACCGAGGCGATCACGCCCGCCAACGAGGCGCAGGCGCAATACAAGGCGCGTGCGCTGAAGGTGCCGGCCGCTCCGGTCGCCGAGCTCGTCGCCTGGCTCGCCGGCCCGGAAGCGGCGACGGTGAGCGGCCAGCTCTTCGGCGTGCGCGGCCGCGAGATCTTCCTGTTCTCGCAGCCGCGGCCGGCGGCGCGCCTCGTCAGCCCCGGTCCCGCCGGACTCGGCGCGGCGATCGCGCAACATCTCGCCCCGCACTACCTCGAGCTCGGCACCGATCTCGAAGCCTTCGGCAGCGAGCCCATTCTCTAGGACGAAGGAAATCATGACCGAAGCCAGGAACAGCGCCGTGCCGGCCGGGATCCGCAGCGCCGAGGAGCTGAAGCAGGCGCCCGAGGAGTATCAGCTCGCGATCCGCAAGATCGTGCGCAGCCACGCGGTCAACGAGCTCTACGGCGCGCAGGTGTTCGACGAGCCCGCCATCGCGCTGGCGCCGACGCCCTACGCCAAATGGCTCACCTGCCGTGTCGCCATGGAGGAGTACGGCCACCATGTGCGCTTCCGCGAGCTCGGCGAGCAGATCGGCGTCCCCGCCGCGGAGCTGACCCCGGAAGGCAGGCAGCCGCTGTCGATCTTCGCCTTCCCGCTGGCGAGCTGGGAAGAGTTCTGCGTCATCAAGCTGCTCGCCGACCTTGCCGAGATCCTCCAGGTCGAGGATCTCCTCCACTGCACCTTCCATCCGCTGCGCAACCTCGCGCGCATGACCATGCCGGAGGAGCGGTTCCACGCGCAGTTCGGCAAGGATTTCTGCATCGAGCTCTGCCGCACGGCGGAAGGCCGCGCCCGGGTGCAGGCGGCGATCGACCGCGTCTTTCCGCTGCTGCCCGCCTTCTTCGGGCAGAGCGGCTCGCGCAACAACGTGCTTTACCGCCAGTTCGGAATCAAGCAGCGTAGCAACGAGGAGATGCGCGCCGATTACATCGCGCGGGCGCGCGCCCTGGTCGAGGAGCAGCTGCAGCTCAAGCTGCCGGCGGTGGCGGAAGCCGCCTGATCCGGCGGAGCCGGAGGAAGCCATGGAAGATGCCGCGCCGCCCCGCACGCCCGAGCGCGAAGCCTTCTACGAGGAGCTCGCGCCGCGCCACATGGCGCCGCTCTGGGAGGTGCTGCGCGCGCTGATCACGCGCGAGCCGGCCGGCCCCTGCGTCCCGGTGATCTGGCATTACGACGAGGTGCGGCCCTATCTCATGCGCTCGGGCGCGCTCATCACCGCCAAGGAGGCGGAGCGGCGCGTGCTCATCCTCGAGAACCCCGCGCTCGCGGGCAAGGCGGCGGCGACGCACACGCTCTATGCCGGGCTGCAGCTCATCCTGCCGGGCGAGGTGGCGCCGGCTCACCGCCACTCGCAATCGGCGCTGCGCTTCGTGCTCGAAGGCGAGGGCGCCTACACCGCCGTCGATGGCGAGCGCACCTATATGAGCCCCGGCGACTTCATCATCACGCCGTCCTGGACCTGGCACGATCACGGCAACGACAGCGACCGGCCGATGGTCTGGCTCGACGGGCTCGACATTCCGCTGGTGAGCTTCTTCGACGCCAGCTTCATGGAGCCGGGCAATGCCGAGACGCAGCTGGTGACCAGGCCCGACGGCGATGCGCTGGCGCGCTACGGCTCGGGCCTGCTGCCGGTCGATTGGAAGCCCGCCGGCAAGACCTCGCCGGTCTTCAGCTACCCCTACGCGCGCACCCGCGAGGCGCTCGAGCAGATGAAGCGGCGGCAGGATTGGGACGCCTGTCACGGCCTCAAGCTGCGCTACATCGATCCCTCGACCGGCGAGTCCGCCATGCCGACCATGTCGACCTTCATGCAGCTGCTGCCGCATGGCTTTGCCGGAGCGTCCTATCGTTCGACCGACGGCGCCGTCTATGTCTGCGTCGAGGGGCGCGGCGAGACGCGCATCGGCGATCAGAGCCTCGCCTGGGGCCCGCGCGACGTCTTCGTCGTGCCGAGCTGGGCCAAGCACAGCCACCGCGCCGCCGCCGAGTCCGTGCTCTTCAGCTTCTCCGACCGCACCGTCCAGGAAAAGCTCGGCCTCTGGCGGGAGGAGCGGGCTGCATGAGGCCCATG
>JASHTP010000272.1 GCA_030040495.1 Alphaproteobacteria bacterium | reverse complement strand
GCGCGCGAGCCGGTGCCGGCGACCGCCGAGCCGATACGCCGCTGGCCGCTGTTCACGCGCGATCTCTTTGCCAAGAAGATCCTGCGCGAGCGCAATCTCGCCGCCATCGCCCGGTCGGGGCAGATGCCGCGCACCCGGCCGGTGCGGATCGCCGCGGCCTGCCTCGCCGCTCTGGTGGCCGGTGGCACCGTCGGGTTGACCCTCGCCGGCTTCCGGCTGCAGCGCGAGATCCGGTCGCTGATGCAGCCGGTCACCTTCATCGTGCAAAGCATGACCCGGGAGCAGCAGCTGTTGAGCAATTCTACGCAGGCGTCGATGAGCGCGGCCGACGCCACCCAGCTGCTCGGCATGTTCGCCAAGCTCAACGTCACGCGCCTGCGCTCGATCTGGATGCCGTCCTCCTGGTTCAGCGGCATCGACGAGCGCATCATCGATCACTTCTCGTTCGGCTTCGACGGGGTGATCCTCGATACCATGCGCCGCGAGTTCGACCGCCGCACCGCAACGCTGATCGACGGCGCCGCTGCCGGCGGCGGCGTGCCGATCGCCGGCACGGCCTACGCGCTCGCCGACAGCCCCGCGGTCAAGCGCATTGCCGCCTATGTCGGCGGCTTGCGGCAGATCGAGCGGAACGCGGCGATCTACAACCAGCTCGACACGCCCGAAGCTTCGCTCGCCGACATCGAGACGCTTACCGCCTTCCTGCTGAACACCAAGCTGCCGCATGATTTCTTCGTCGACAGCGATCTCTACTCGGCGGCGCTGCATCGTCTCATCATCCACCGCTTCGATCCGGCGATGTACCGCACGAGGGCGGTGGCGGGGTTGCAGACGCTGCTTCAGCCGTTCGAGCAGCTCATGGCGCCCGACGGGCCGGTCATGGACCGCTTCACCCAGGTCACGACTGCCGTCGACGCGCTCGACCGCGCCGTCGCCACCCGCGGCGATGCCGGCGCGCAACTCCGCCGCCTCAGCGATGCGCTGGGCGCGCTGCAAGCCATGCTCGCCGACCCCGGGTTCGGCTGGGTGCTGCGCGACCGCGTCGAAGCCGATCCGGAATTCGCGAAGCTGCTGCGCGAGATCGGCGCATCGGCCTTTTTCGGGCCGGCCGTGGAGCAGTCGCTGGCGGCGCGCGCGGACCTGCGCCTGCGTCGGCTGCAAGGCGATCTCGCCCAGGTCGCGCTGCGCGGCTCGACGCCGCTGCTCGACCAGAGCGAGGGCCACCTCGTGCTGCATCTTTCGCCGCCGGCGGCCAATCTGGCGGCGGCGCTCCCCCAGATGCTGGCGCGGCAATTCATGACGACGCCGGAGCTGCGCTCGATCGTGCTGCCCGGGCGGGGAGGCGGCAGCGGCTGGGATCCCGACCGCCTGGACCAGGCGATCGCGCTTTACCAGGGCTACGAGCTGTTCCTCGATGCCGATCTGCAGCTCGTGCCGGTCGACTTCCGCCACGTCGTCGACGCGGCGGCGCGCCAGCGGCTCGACGCCAACATGACGACGGCGATCGCCAAGGCGCAGATCGACCAGGCCGCCGCGTTCGGCAACCAGTCGCCGGACATGACACTCTTCCTCGAAACGCAGGCCTTCGGCCGCGCGGCGCGCCCGCTCGGCGATCTCCTCACCGTCCTGTCGCAGCTGGGTTTCAACCGCACCTATGGCCAATTGCGCGAGACGACCGGACGCGAGGCCTACGGTCTGCTCGAGGCGATCGACAAGCTGCTCGACCGCGAGCAGCTCTATGCCATCCGCAGCGACATCCAGCCGTGGAATCCGTCGGTGCCGGCGACACTTGCCGCTTTCGGGCTGAGGGACGACGTCGAGGTGGCGCAGTATCTCGACACGCAGCGAAACTGGGTGGCGCGGCTCGCCACTGACGGCGCGCAGCCGCTGCTCGACTTCCTGACGCGCAGCGACTTCACCTTCAACTGGCGCCCGGTGCCGCTGGTGTCGAAGTGGCAGCGCATCCTGATCGAACTGCAGAAATACCAGAACAACAATCCGCGCAACTCGGTCTCCACGCTGGAGAACTTCATCCGCTTTGATCTCGCCGCGGTAACGCCCGACAATTGCGTCGGCCAGCTCCGTGGCGACCGCTTCGCCGGAAGCGGCGATTATTTCCTCGAACGCCGCAATGCGGTGCGCCAGGGCCTGCTGGCGCAGTGCTCGGCCATCGCCAGCAAGGCCGGCGCGTCCGGCTACGCCGAGCTCGCCGACCAGTTCAACCGCACCCTCGCCGGAAGATTCCCCTTCGCCGCAAGCTATCCCGGCGACGACGCCGAGGAGGCGCCGCTCGGCGCGGTCGTCGACTATCTGCGTCTTTTTGCTGCCGATGCGCCGGCGGTGCGCAAGGATCTCGCCGACGGCAGCACCCCAGCCGAGCAGGACGAGCTCGCCTTCCTCGATCAGATGGAAAAAGTGCGCGAATTCCTGGCGCCGTTCCTCGCGCAAGACGGCACCGAGCTGCCGGGCTATGACGTTGCGGTTGATTTCCGTGTCAACCGCGGCTTCGAGCAGGGTGCCGACCAGATCATCGAATGGCACCTGGCGATCGCCGACCAGGTCCTGAGCCGCGACCAGAAAGCCGAGCCGGTGCGCTGGCATCTCTCCGATCCCGTCACCGTGACCCTGCGCTGGGCGAAGAACGGACCGACCTCGCCGGTGCTGCA
The DNA here is from genome assembly GCA_030040495.1 of Alphaproteobacteria bacterium. Classification (GTDB taxonomy): domain Bacteria; phylum Pseudomonadota; class Alphaproteobacteria; order ATCC43930; family CGMCC-115725; genus DAHUYF01. The sequence goes on along the minus strand of JASHTP010000272.1, from coordinate 9,753 downwards.
GGGGGTCGCCGATGCCGAGGAGATGCAGACCCGGCTGGTGAGCTGGAGCTACACCGACCGCTGGTCGCTGCTGCACCTCTTCATCGACCATCGCACGCCGCGGGAGGAACTCGACCGCCGCGCCGACATTTCGCCGCAGGTGCTGATGTTCACGGCCCAGACCGTCCAGGTGATCGGTCCGGAGACGCGGGCGCCGGGACCGGTGGGCGAGGCCAAGGCGTTCATCCGGGTGCGGCTCTCGACCGTGCCGCCGGGCGCCAAGGCCGCGGCGCCCCTGGTCATGCCCGACTTCCCGACGCATGCGCCGGCGCTCCTGGAGACAACGCAGCCGATGGCGACGCTGCCGCTGCCGCCCGCCGCGCTCCCGGCTCCGCTGCACGCGCCAGTGCCGCTCGGCAAGGTTACGCAATGACGGTGGAAGCGCCGCCGCGCGCCGCAGAGCCGGCTCCCGCGGAGGCGGGTGGGCTCCGCGGCGTCGACGGAGCGGCGATCCTCGCGCCGCTGCCGGGCGAGCGGCCGACCGGCGCGTCGCTGCGCTTTGCCGGCGATTACGACCGCATTCGCGAAGCGCGGCGCGAGGACGACGCAAGCCTGCCGCAGGGGGTCTGGCAAAGCGAGCTCAAGCGGGCCAATTGGGACGAGGTGGTGCGGCTTTGCGCCGAGGCGCTCGCCACGCGCTCGAAGGATCTGCAGATCGCCGGCTGGCTGCTCGAAGGGCTCACCCACCGCGACGGTTTCGCCGGCATCCCCGTCGGCCTCGGCATCCTGATCGGCCTCTGTCGCGCCTTCTGGCCGACGCTCTTTCCCGAGATCGAGGGCGACGATCTCTCCTACCGGGTCGCCCCGTTCGAGTGGCTGAACGCGCATCTGCCGCAGACCCTCTATCGCCTGGCGCTGACCCAGCCCGGGATCGTCACGCCAGTCGCGTATGGCTGGGAGCATTACGCCAACGCGCTGCGGCTGGAGCAGGTCCAAAAGGCCAACCCCAATGCCAAACCGCCCGCCGGCGTCCGTCTTGCCGAGTTCGAGGCCGGGGTGGCGGCGACGCCCTCGGCCTTCTATCGCAGCGTGCTCGCCCGGCTCGCGGCGTCGCTCGATCTGCTCGGCGAGCTCGACCGGCTGCTCGAAGAGAAGTGCGGCAAGGAGGCACCGAGCCTCGCCGCGCTCCGCGGGGCGCTCGTCAACATCCGGGCATTGCTGCAGAACGTGCTGCGCAACAGAGGAGAGGTGCCGGTCATGGCCGAGCAGAGCAAAGCAGCGCCAGCGTCTGCCGAGCCGGCCGAAGCGGCGCCACCGGCAAGCTATGACGGAACGATCCACGACCGGGATCAGGCCTATCGGCTGATCCTCGAAATCGCCGAGTTCCTTGCCCGCACCGAGCCGCACAGCCCGACGCCCTATCTGCTGCGGCGCGCCTATTCCTGGGGGATGATGCCGCTGCACGAGCTGCTCGGCGAAATGACCAGAGGACGAAACGACATGGCCGCGCTCTTCGAGCTGCTTGGCCTCAATCATCGCTGAGCGCCGCCGCCGGCCTCGGTCGCTGACGGAATTGAGGCCGAACATAAAGAAGGCTCGCCAACGTCGTCTCAAACTTCGACACAATCCGCTTGCCTCACTACCTCGAATGATCTTAACTCTCGACTCGCAGCCAAACTCGTCAGGGAGGGGATGCCGCCATGGCCGAAAGCACCCAACATAAGCTCGACCGTGTCCGCCCGCCGCGGGTGCAGATCACCTACGACGTGGAGATCGGCAATGCGATCGAGAAGAAGGAACTGCCCTTCATCGTCGGCATCGTCGCGGATCTCTCGGGAAAGCCGGCCGAAGCGCTGCCGGCGGTGAAGGACCGGAAGTTCGTCGAGATCGACCGCGACAATTTCAACGACGTGATGGCGGCGATCTCGCCGCGGCTCGCCTTCCGCGTGCCGAACAAGCTGGTCAAAGACAGCCCAGACCAGCTCAACATCGAGCTCGTCTTCAAGAACATCGACGATTTCGGCCCGGTCGAGATCATCAAGCAGGTCGCGGCGCTGAAGAAGCTGTTCGACGGGCGCCAGAAGCTGCGCGACCTCCTGACCAAGCTCGACGGCAACGACAATCTCGACGCGCTGCTGAAGGACGTCATCCAGAACACCGAGAGCCAGGCCGCGCTCAAGAAGGATCTCGGCGACGGCGCCGAACAGAAGCCTGCGCAGTAGTCCGGCTCAGCGAGGGGAGAGAGGCAAATGGCAGAGGAAAATCAGCCGCAGGGCGGCAATGGCGCCGCTCCGGCGAGTTTGCTCGACAAGATCATCACCGAGGGCAAGCTGGCGCGCGATGAATCGCAGCGCACCTATGCGCGCGACCTGGTCGGCGAGTTCGTCCACGACGTCCTTGCCGAGGGCGGCACGGTCAAGGCCGACGTCGCCGAGGCGATCAACGACCGTATCGCCGAGATCGACGACCTCCTGAGCGCGCAGCTCAACGAGATCCTGCACCATCCCGATCTGCAGCATCTCGAAGCGTCCTGGCGCGGCCTCAACTACATGGTCATGAACACCGAGACCAGCACGCGGCTCAAGCTGCGGCTGCTCAACATCACCAAGGCCGAGCTGTTCAAGGATCTCGACAAGGCGGTCGAGTTCGACCAGAGCGCGCTGTTCAAGAAGGTCTACGAGGAAGAGTACGGCACCTTCGGCGGCCATCCGTACAGCATGCTGCTCGCCGACTTCGAGTTCGGCCGGCATCCGCAGGACGTCCAGCTGCTGCAGAAGCTCTCGAGCGTCGCGGCGGCGGCGCACGCGCCCTTCATCGCCGCGGCGGGCGCGCGGCTGTTCGACATGGACAGCTTCACCGAGATGGGCATCCCGCGCGACCTCGCCAAGATCTTCGAGAGCCTGGAGCTGGTCACCTGGCGCTCGTTCCGCGAGAGCGAGGACTCGCGCTACGTGACCCTGGTGCTGCCGCACATCCTGCTGCGGCTGCCCTACGGTCCGAACACGGTGCCGGTCGAAGGCATGAACTTCGTCGAGGACACCGACGGCCGCGACCACGCCAAGTACCTCTGGGGCAACGCCGCCTGGGCGCTCGGCACGCGCATCACCGACGCCTTCGCCCAGCATGGCTGGACGGCGGCGATCCGCGGCGTCGAGGGCGGCGGCAAGGTCGAGGGCCTGCCGGCGCACACCTTCCTCACCGACGAAGGCGACATCGCCCTCAAATGCCCGACCGAGATCGCGATCACCGACCGGCGCGAGAAGGAGCTGAGCGATCTCGGCTTCATCACGCTGGTGCATTGCAAGGGCACCGACTACGCCGCCTTCTTCGGCGGCCAGACCACCAACAAGCCGAAGGTCTACAACCTCGCCACCGCCAACGCCAACGCGGCGCTGTCGGCACGCCTGCCCTACATGCTCAACGCCTCGCGCTTCGCGCACTACATCAAGGTCATCATGCGCGACAAGATCGGCTCCTTCATGACCAAGGAGAACGTGCAGACCTATCTCAACACCTGGATCATCGACTACGTCCTCGGCAAGGACGATGCCGGCCAGGATCTGAAGGCCAAATACCCGCTGCGCGAGGCCCGCGTCGACGTGTTCGACGTGCCGGGCAAGCCGGGCGTCTATCGCGCCACCGTGTTCCTCCGGCCGCATTTCCAGCTCGAGGAGCTCACGGCGTCGATCCGCCTGGTCGCGGAGCTGCCGCCGCCAGCGGCGGCATGAGCGCGGGATAAGCAGGGAGACAAAGGAGACACGCCATGGCTGGCAATATGTTCCTCAAGCTCGAGACTCCCGACATCACCGGCGAGTCCTCGGACAGCGATCACACCGGCGAGATCCAGGTCCTGTCCTGGAGCCATTCCTTCAACCAGCCGACTTCGCCGACGCGCAGTTCGGCCGGCGGCGGCACCGTCGAGCAGGCCAATCATTCCGACTTCACCTTCACCAAATATGTCGACAGCGCCACCGACGATCTGCTGAAGCAGTGCTGGAGCGGCAAGTTGATCGGCAAGGGCACCTTCACCGCCTATCGCGCCGACGGCGACAACAAGCCGGTGAAGTATCTCGAGATCGTCCTCTCCAACATCATCGTCTCGAACGTCAGCTTCGGCGGCGGCACCGGCGACATCCCGACCGAGACGGTGGCGCTCAATTACGGCGTCATCGAATACAAATACATCCCGCAGAAGAAAGACGACGGCACCGCCGACGGCGCCCAGCCGGTGAAGCACGATCTGATCAAACAAGAGGTGTCGTAAGCCCTCTCCCTGCGGGAGAGGGAGGGCGAGGGGACGATGTGGGCGGCTAGTCCGCACGGTGCGGTTCCCGCGATTGCTGCGCAATCGCTGACGCCGCCTGCGCCGCGCGCTGGCGCGCGCGCGCCGGCATGAGCGACCCGCGGTACGTTTCGGGCGCGCCCGCGCTGCTGTTCGAGCGGCTCACCGATCTCGATCCCGCCGTCGACACCGAGCCGCAGCCGCTGCGCATCCTGACGCCGGACGAGCTGCGCCAGTCCGTGGCGCGCGAGCTCGACCGCCTGCTCAACACGCGCGCCCCGGTGTCGGCGGACGTCCTCGCCGACCGCGCGCGCAGCACGGTTGATTACGGCATTCCCGACCTCTCGCTGTTCGGCCCGCGCGATTTCGACAGCGAGACCAAGCTGATCGAGGCGGTGCGGCGCGCCGTCGAGGCCTACGAGCCGCGGCTCGCCAATCCGCGCGTCCGCGTCGAGCGCAACGTGCCGACCAACGACGCGCTCACCGTCCATGTCGACGGCGATCTCCGGCTCGGCGCGATGATCGAGCCGATCTCCTTCGCCGTCTCGGTCCATGGCAGAGACCAGCATCATGGCGAGTGACGCGCTCGACGACATCCTCGCCTACTACCAGCGCGAGCTCGCCTATCTCCGCCATCGCGGCGTCGAGTTCGCGCAGCGCTACCCCAAGGTCGCCAACCGGCTCGAATATGGCGGCGCGGAATCGCAGGATCCGCATATCGAGCGGCTGCTCGAATCCTTCGCCTTTCTCACCGCGCGGCTGCAGCGCAACATCGACAGCGAGTTTCCCGAGATCCCGACCGCGTTGCTCCAGGTGCTCTATCCGCACCTGGTGGCGCCGGTGCCGTCGATGGCGGTGGCGCATTTCGCCGTCGACGCCGCCCAGGCGCGCGCGGCGCAGGGCTTCGTCATCCCGCGCCAGACCGCGGTCTTCGCCGAGACCGCCGGTCCGCACCGCGACCGGCTGACCTGCCGTTTCCGCACCGGCTATCCGGTGACGCTGTGGCCGGTCGAGGTCGCCAATGCCGAGCTCCAGCCGGCGGCGGACTACGATTTCCTCGATAGCGTGGCCGACGTCGCTGCGGTGCTGCGCCTCAGGCTGCAGTGCCAGGGCCAGTGGAGCTTCGCCGACGTGGTGCCGCCGAGCCTGCGCTTCTTCATCCGCGCGGAGCCGGGCGCGGCCGGCGCCATCTACGAGCTGCTGTTCAACGAGCTGGTCGGCGTCGCCGTCATGCCTGAAGGGAAGAAGGCGCCGAGCCTGAACCTGCCGGCGACGTCGGTGGAGGCGGTGGGCTTCGCCGCCGAGGACGGGCTGCTGCCCTATCCCGGCAACGCGCATCTCGGATACCGCCTGATCCAGGAATATTTCACCTTCCCCGACAAGTTCCATTTCTTCGACTTGGCGCGGCTGCCGCCGCTCGGCCCGCACAAGATGGTCGATCTGCTGTTCCTGCTGCGCACCAGCCCGCAGCGCCGCCTCGGCATCAACCGGCGCAGCTTTGCGCTCGGCGCGACGCCGATCGTCAATCTCTTTCCGAAGACGACCGAGCCGATCCGCCTCGACCAGACCAAGACCGAATATCTGCTGACGCCGGACAATCGCTGGGAGCGGAGCACCGAGATCCATTCGATCGTCAAGGTCTCGGCGACCTCGGACCTGGCCGACGACAGCCGCACCTTCCAGCCCTATTTCTCCTACGACCATCACACCTCGATGAGCCGCCGCAGCGCGTTCTGGACGGCGCGGCGCCAGCCCACCGGGCGCGCCGACATGCCGGGCACCGACGTGCTGCTGTCGTTCCTCGATCTCGACTTCACGCCGACGCGGCCGCCCTCGCAGACGGTCTTCGCCCACACGCTCGCCACCAACCGCGGTCTCGCCGAGCACATCGCGCCGGAGACAAGGCTCGAGATCGAGATCGATGCACCGATCTCCGGCGTCGCCTGCCTCACCAAGCCGACGCGCCAGATCACGCCGCCGCTGGCCGGCGACACGCTGTGGCGGCTCATTTCGCACCTCTCGCTCAACCAGCTGTCGCTGGGCGGCGGCGAGCAGGGGCTCACTGCGCTGCGCGAGGTGCTGCGGCTCTATGCCGGGATCGAGGGCGGCACCGTCGACAAGCAGATCCAAGGCCTGCGCTCGCTTTCGAGCCGCCCGGTGGTTCGGCGCATCGGCAGCGAAGGTTGGCGCGGCTTCTGCCGCGGCGTCCAAGTCACGCTCGGCGTCGACGAGACGCTCTATGTCGGCGCCAACGCCTTCGTCCTCGCCGCGGTGCTGAGCCGCTTCTTCGGGCTCTACGCCGCCGCCAACAGCTTCATCGAGCTCGTGCTGACGAGTGCGCAACGCGACGGGATCTGGAAGACATGGCCACCTTTGGCTGGCGAACGGATCGTGCTGTAGCCGAGCAGCTCTTCGCCGAGCCTTGGCGCTTCGACTTCTTCCAGGCGGTCTATCTGCTCGAGCGCCTGCTGCCGCGCGCGGTGCGCGTCGGCGAGACCAGCGGCATCCGCCCCGAGCCGGTGCGCTTCCGCTCGAGCCTGATGGCGGGTTTCCCGGCGAGCGAGATCGACCGGCTCACGCTCGGCGCCAAGCCCGGCGAGGCCCCGAAGATGCTGGTTAACTTCATGGGGCTGGCCGGCGGCTTCGGCCCGCTGCCGCCGCCGCTCAGCGAGCACGTCCTGGCGCGGACGCGGCGCGGCGACACCGCCGGCCGCGATTTTCTCGACGTCTTCAACCATCGGCTGGTCTCGCTCTTCTACCGCGCCCGCGCCCGGCATCGGCTGAGCCTCACCCGCGGCACGCCCGGCGACAGCTCCTTCGCGCTCTACCTCTTCGCGCTCGTCGGCCTGGCGACGTCGGGGCTGCGCGGGCGCATGCCGTTGCCGGACCGCGCGCTGCTGCACTATGCCGGGCTCCTGGCGCAGGCGCCGCGCAGCCTGCATGGGCTCGAGCGGCTGCTGGCGGACTATTTCGGCGTGCCGGTGAGGGGGGTGGCGCTGGAGGGGCGCTGGCTTGCCATCGATCCCGCCGAGCAGACCAGGATTGGCTCCGGCGGTTGCAACAACGCACTCGGCCAGGGCGCGGTCCTCGGCCGCCGCGCCTGGGACCAGCAGGCCGGCATCCGCCTGGTGCTGGGGCCGCTCGGCTTTCACCGGTTTCGCGAGTTCCTGCCCGACGGCAACGCGCACCGAAGGCTGCAGGCGCTGGTGGGCTTCTACTCCGAAAGCCCGCTCGAGCCGGAATACCGGCTGGTGCTGCGCGCCGAGGAGGTGCCGGAAAGCCGGCTCGGCCGCCGGCACGGCGCCAAGCTCGGCTGGACCAGCTTCCTGACGACGCGGCCGCGAACCCGCCCGGCCGAACTGCTCCTCGCCCGCGGCGTCGCGGCGCTCGCGGGATGAGGCGACAGGCCCAGGCCATTTGCCTCCAACCACCGCCTGTGTTAAGACCGTGGCGGTCTCCCTGCGGGATGGTGAGGCGATGACCCAATCGAAGCGATTCGCGCCGCCCGCGGTGCCGCCGCCGCGTCAGCCGGCGGCGGCCCAGAAGCGGGGCGGCGGCTATCGCATCACCGTGGGCTCTTATTTGCATCAAGGTCCGGACAGCCGCGGCCTGCCGCCGGAGCTTGCCGGACACAGCTTCGTCGCGGTCCAAGACCCCAGCGGCCGACGCCAGGCCTTCGGCTTCTCACCGGCGAGCTACGACCGTCTCGACCCGCGCCGCGACCTGCCGAGGCTGACCGCCGGCGTCAAAGGCCGCGTCCATGCCGACGACAATGCCTTTGCCAAGCCGGGCGTGCGCACCCGCAGCTTCGACGTCAGCGCCGAGCAGGCGCGAGCGGCGCTGGCCAAGGTCGCGGAGTATAAGGCGCACACACCGGATTTCAGCCTGGCGCGCCGGCAATGCTCGAGCTTCGCCACCGACGTGCTGCGCGCTGCCAGGATCGACGCCTTGCCCGGCGGCGGCGTGCGCCGGCCGCAGCAGATGTACGGCCAGTTGGCCCAGCCCGGCATCAAGCCGCCCAAGCGTTGAGAGGACAGCGATGAGCTCCGCCCGCGTCATCCAAGGCTATTTCCAAGGCGGCCGCCCGCGGCTCGGCGCGGCCATGCAGCGCAAGGCGGCGCAGCCGCAGATGCAGAACAACGCCATGCCGCTGCCCGACAATCTCCAGCATGTCGGCCGCGGCGGCATGGGGCGGCCCCTGCCGGAAGCGCTGCAGCAGAAGATGGAAAGCGTCTTCGGCGCGAACTTCGCCGATGTGCGCGTCCATGTCGGGCCCGAGGCGCCGGCGATCGGCGCTCTCGCCTTCACCCTCGGCTCCAACATCTATTTCGCGCCCGGCCAGTACGACCCGGCGAGCCCGCGCGGCCAGCAGCTGCTCGGCCACGAGCTCGCCCATGTGGTGCAGCAGCGGCAGGGCAGGGTGCGCAATCCCTTCGGCGCCGGCATCGCCGTGGTGCAGGATCCCGGCCTCGAAGCCGAAGCCGACCGCATGGGCCAGCGCGCCGCGGCACAGCCGATGATGGTGCGCTGAACCGCGTCCTTGGCGAAGCGATTTGCCCCGCCGACGGTCAACTGGTCGAAGCGCGCGCCGGCGCGGCCGGTAGCACCGCCCTCACTGCAAGCGAAGACCCCCGCACGCAAGAGCGGCGTGCCGGCGCCGCCGGTCGCCCGAGCGCCGCGTCATGGGCGCATCCTGCAGCGGATGGAAGCGTCGAGCCCGGCGACGACGAGCGCGCCCTCGTCCGCGGACACGGTCACCGTCGGAAGCTCCACCGTCGTGGTCAAATGGAGCTCGTCCAAGGCCGGCACGCTGGAATGCTTTCGCAAAGTCTGGTCGCAGAAGCAGGGCGAGCACGTGCAAAGGCTGGGCGACGTCGATTTCCGCATCTGCTCGCTCGGCGAATGGGAAACCTGGGACTATCTGCGGCCGGCGAAACCGAACCTCGACGCGAGTGCGCTCTGCGTCGCGCTGAACCATATCGAGAACGACGTGCGTTACATCCCCGGCACCGGCGCGGCCTGCGTCTATATGCTCGCCTGCCTCGCCGAGCGGAGGCACATCGATCACATCATCGTCTGGAGCTCGGTCCCGGACGCCGTCGGCTTCTACGAGAAGATGGGCTTCGCGAAATTCAGCAACCTGTGCGACGACATGTACGGCGTCACCGCGACGGTGAAGCAGAAATCCTACGCGAGCGCCAGCACCAAGTGACGGTGCGGCCGGCGCTCGCGTCGATGGGAAAGCGCGGCGTCACCCGCCCGGACCGCAATGGCGCACATAGAGCTTGCCGTTCGTGTCGAGCGTGCCGGCCACCCGCCAATTCGTCTTGGCCTTCGGGTTCGTCGCGTCGAGGTCGAGCTGAATCGTCACGGTGATTTTGCCGGTGGCGTCGAGCGACAGCTCGAAATTTCCCGCCTTGAGGTGCCAGCAGATACAGTCGACGAGCTGGTCGGCGTTGCTCGGATGACCGGCATCATCGCCCGCTTCGTGG
>JASHTP010000271.1 GCA_030040495.1 Alphaproteobacteria bacterium | reverse complement strand
GCCTGGGTCCCCGCTTTCGCGGGGACGGCAACGGGAAGGTGAGGCTGTCCGATCGGGAAGCGCGCTGGTTCGAGGTCTTTGCGGTCGCCGGCGCCGGTTGGCTCGCCGGCTGCACGCGCTTGACGCAGATGGGCTCGCCTCTGCCGTTGTTGGCGCAGTCCCATCCCGGACCGAAGCCGGCACGCTGCGCCCACTGCGAATGCGGACCTGCGGCGAGCGTCGCCCTCAAGGGCCGTGGCGCGCGCCCTCGAAATTCGCGTTGGCGAGGTCGGCGCCGTCGAGGTCGGCGCCGCGGAGATCGCAATCGACGAGGCTCGCGCCGCTGAGGTCGGCGCCGGCCAGCCGCGCCTTGCGGAGAATGGCGCCGTCGAGCCGGGCGCCCGCGAGCCGCGCGCGCTCGAGATTCGCGGGCAGCTCGAGGCCGGCATCGCCGACATTCTCCAGCGGCCCCAGATTCGCCCCGCTCAAATCGGCGCCGCCGAAATGCGTGCGGCAGAGACGCGCGCCGCGCAGGTCGGTTCGCCGCAGCGAGGCGCGGCGCATGTCCGCCGCCTCCATCTCGCAGCGCGCCAGCACCGAGTCGGAGAGATCGGCGAGGCTGAGCACCGCCCGGTCGAGCACCGCCATGATCAGGTTCGCGCCCTTCAAGTCGAAGGCCGAGAGATCCATCCCGCTCAGGATCGCCCGCCTGCCGCTGCGGCCCATGGTGGCGATCCATTGCTCGTGGAGGAGAAGCATCTCCCTCACCGACGCCTCCGCGGGCGGCGCGCCGGGTCCCGACAGAGCGGCAAGCAGCTCCGGCAGCAGCTTCTGGGCGGGATCGAGGATGGCGCCGGCGAGATTGGCGCCGTGGAGATCGGCGCCGTCCAGCTTGGCGCCGGTCAGCACCGCGCCCTGCAAGGTCGCGCCGGCGAGCTTCGCCCCGCGCAGATTGGCGTCCTCGAGGAAGGCTCCGGTCAAATCCACGTCGCGGAGATCGGCGCCGCCGAAATCGGCGCCGCGCAGCAGCGCATCGGTGAAGTCGGCGCGCAGGATCGAGGCGCCGGCGGCCTTCACCTCGGTCAGGTCGGCGCCCCGCGCCTGGACCAGGGTAAAGTCCGCCGTCGGCCGCGCCGCGCCGCCGGCGGGGCTCCGGGAGTTGCGATCGACGCGGGAGAGCACGGCCTCGCGCAGATCGGCGCGGACGAGAATGCTGCGCACCATCGAGGCGGCGCGAAACGAGGCGCCGCGCAAATCCGCCTGCGAGAGATCGGCCCGATCGAGATTGGCCATGCCCAGATCCGCGCCGAAGAGGGTGGCCGCGACCAGGCGCGCCTCGGTGAGCAGGGCGTGCTGCAGGCGCGTGCCGGTGAGATCGACGCCGACAAGGTCGGCCTGGCCGAGATCGAGCAGCGACAGATCGTGAAAGGAAAGCGCCGCGCGGCGGCCGCCGGCCAGGCGCTGGACGTAGCGGGCGTGCCGCCGCAAGATCTCGTCCAGCTCGTCCTGCCGCAGACGCGCCAACCCTGTCTCGTTTTCCTTCCCGTATTTTGGGGGCATGCTCGATCGGAGCATGGAATACTTACTAAATATTGAAAGCAGTCAACTTTCGGCGCGCCGCCCGGGGCGGCGGCGCCGGCGCCGGGGGCGAGAGTGAAGCTCCCGGCTTGACCGGATGGCGGCCAAAATTAACCACGGGAGACACGGAGGACACGGAGAAGAAAGATGTTTCGGCCGCGACGCGGCCCGCTACCGACCTCTCCGTGCTCTCCGCGCCGGCGTGGTTTCAGCTCGATCGGCCGCCATCGGTCAGCCGGACGAGCAGGCCCCGCTCAGGCCGCTGCCGCCGGCCGTCCCGTCCGGAGATAGGCCCAGACGAAGAGGACCATGAAGAGGAAATCGACGCCGCCGCCGAGCAGGACGGAGCCCGCCGCGCGACCGGCAAGAAACAGCCAGAGCGTCGCCGCCGCATAGGCGAACTTCTCCAGGATCGACGGGATCATCATCGGCCGAAAGCGGCCGGGATCGCTGGCCAGGATGAAGAACAGGATCTGCCAGGCGAAGCCCACCCCGAGAAAGCCGTAATAGAATTCGGGATGGAGAGAGTCGGTGAACAGCGTCTCGAGAAAAAACCCCGGCGCCAGAACGATGACGCCGTAGGCTCCGGCTATGCGGAAGACCCATTTTGCAAACTGCATCGCTACCCCCCGGGTTCGCGTCCATGCACCTGCCACGGTTAACTATGCCGCGGCGGTAAAGCTTTGGTTAAGGGCGGCCCGGGGCCGGCCGCGCCGAAGTCACTTCTTCTTGTCGCCGCAGACGCGCCCGACGAACCAGAGGATGAGGACGATGGTGTAGTCGCCGCGGTCGTCATGCTTGGGTTCGTGGGTCGCCGGAAGCATGCGCAGCAGCGGCGGATGCGAGGCGCATCCGGGCACGCAGGGCGCGAGCGAGGAGAGAGCCTTGGCCATGTCCTCGCCGGCCTGCGCGCGCACCTCCGCGATGGCGTCGGCCAGCGCGGTGCCGGCGAGATGGCCCTCATAGGTCTTGACCGTGCCGTTCTGCACCCAGGGCGACTGACACGGCAGCTCGAAAGTGTCCGCGCCCTGGAAGTAGGTGCATGTCCCGCCATAGGCGTAGGTCCCGGTGGTGGGGCCGGTGGTGCCGGAGGGCCTGTCGGCGATCTTCGGCTTCCTGAAGAAGGTGTCGCAGATGCATTCCGTCCACAGCCACCAATCGACATCGGCGATGAGGATCGTGGTGACGATGCCGGTGCTCAATTGGCCGCCGCCGCCGACCGAGGGGGTGCCGGCGACGGGCGCGAGGGGCACGGTGCCGCTCGGGCCGAAGGTCAGGGATTGTCCGGCCTCGGTGGAGATCCTGGGATCGCCGAGCATCACGCAGAAGTTCGGCACGCAGGTGCAGGTCTTCGATGTCGCGCAGTCCTCGAGCTTGGTGGCGTCCATCGCCGCGTAGGCGTCGGCGAGCGCTTGGACGATCGCGCGCTCGATGGCGAGGTTCGTGTCCTGGGCCCAGCTGTTGGCGCCGGGAAGCGAGAAATG
>JASHTP010000270.1 GCA_030040495.1 Alphaproteobacteria bacterium | reverse complement strand
GATCCTGACGCTTAGCCGGCCGGCGGCCGTGCCGGCCTGGCGCCGCACCGCCGCCTGGGGCGCCATGGCAGCGAGCCTGCTGGTGGCGAGCGTCGCGGGCTTCGCCACCGCCGACAGCACCTATGCGACGCTGTCGGACGACTCGTCGCTCAGCCTGGGCCAGCAGCTGCTCGATCCCCCGACCGGCTTGTTCAACGGCGCCGACGAGGATTCGAGCTTATGACGAGCCTCGTCGACGGCGGCACCGCCGCGCGCGTGCGCGGGCGGTCGCTGTGGCTGTGGGTGGCGCTGGCGCTGTCGCTGGCGGTCAATGCCTTCTTCGTCGGCACCGCGGTGTGGTGGGCGACCACCGCGCGCATGCTGACGCCCGCCGAGCGCTTCCAGCAGATCGTCACCGACCTCAGCCTCTCGGACGACCAACGCGACGCCTTCCGGCAATTCATCGTCACCGCCCGGCGCGGCACGCGGCAGCTGCGCGACAACAACCTGCCGCTGCTGCGCAAGGTCTGGGAGGAGCTCGGCAAGCCGCAGCCTGACCAGGCGCTGATCGCCAAGCTCGTCGATCAGGCGACGGAGAACCGCCGCGTCTATCAGAAGACCATGACCGCGGCGCTGAGCCAGTTTCTCGCCGACCTCAAGCCCGATCAACGCGCCCGATTCATCGACCTGACCGAGCGCCGCCACGACCCGACCGCCTGGCGCCTGCGCCGGCTGGTGGCGCCTTAAGCGGCCGAAATCCTGGTCTGATATTCGACCCGGTCGAGGCAGGCTTCCGTCTTGGCGACGAGATTGGGCCCGCTGCGCCACACGCCGTCGATGATCGTCGCCTCGGCGATGTCGTGGACGAAGAAGGCGCGCCATTGACCGCCGCCGGCCAAGCCGGAAACGCTGGCGCCGTCATACTGGAGCACCAGCACGCGCGGGCTGCCGTCCTTGAACCCCAAGGCATGCGGGCAGATGTCGCGCGAAAAGCCGGCGGTGCGGATGCGGACGCAGCGCTTGAAGGTGATGGCCAGCCTCAGGACTTCGTGGACTGTCATCGGCCCCGCCCCGCGCTTCCGCCGATATCGGCCGGCACTCTAATGCGATCCTCGTTAACAAATGCTGCCGGCTCTGGCCCGGCGCCGGCCGATCCCATATCAAGGGAGGCATCCGAGGAGGGCCTTCAATGAGCGCCGCCCGCACCACCCGCACGGAACGCGACAGCATGGGCGAGGTCGAGGTCCCGGCCGAGCGCTATTGGGGGGCGCAGACGCAGCGCTCGCTCGAGAATTTCCGCATTGGCGGCGAGCGCATGCCGCCGGCGCTGGTCCGCGCACTGGCGATCGAGAAGAAGGTCGCGGCGCTGGTGAACATGGAGCTCGGCGAGCTCGAGCCGCGGCTCGGCGAGGCGATCATCGCCGCCGCCGACGAGGTGATCGGCGGCAAGCGCGAGGAGGAGTTCCCGCTCGTCGTCTGGCAGACCGGGTCGGGAACGCAGACCAACATGAACATGAACGAGGTGCTGGCCAATCGCGCCAACGAGCTGCTCGGCGGCAGCCGCGGCGCCAAGCAGCCGGTCCACCCCAACGACCACGTCAATCGCGGCCAGTCCTCGAACGACAGCTTCCCGACCGCCATGCACATTGCCGCAGTCGAGGAGATCCATCAGCGGCTGCTGCCGGCGCTGCGCCACCTGCATGCCGCGCTGGCGGAGAAGGCGAACGCGTTTGCCGCCATCATCAAGATCGGCCGCACCCATCTGCAGGACGCGACGCCGCTCACCCTCGGCCAGGAGTTCGGCGGCTATGCCCGGCAGGTCGAGCTCGGCATCGAGCGGGTCATCGCCTGCCTGCCCCGCCTCTATCCGCTGGCGCAGGGGGGCACCGCGGTCGGCACCGGCCTCAACGCGCGGCCGGGCTTCGCCGCGCGCTTCGCCGAGACGGCGGCGCGAATCACCGGCCTGCCCTTCGTCTCCGCCGCCAACAAGTTCGAGGCGCTCGCCGCCCATGACGCGCTGGTCGAAGCTTCGGGCGCGCTCAACGTGCTGGCGGTCTCGCTGACCAAGATCGGCAACGACATCCGTCTCATGGGCTCGGGGCCGCGCTCTGGGCTGGGCGAGCTGCATCTGCCCGAGAACGAGCCAGGCTCCTCGATCATGCCGGGCAAGGTCAACCCGACCCAGATCGAGGCGCTCGCCATGGTGGCGGCGCAAGTGATGGGCAATCATGTCACCATTACCGTCGCCGGCAGCCAGGGCCAGTTCGAGCTCAACGTGATGAAGCCGGTGATCATCTACAATCTGCTGCAATCGATCCGCCTTCTTGCCGACGCGGCGACGAGCTTCAGCGATCATTGCGTCGCCGGCATCGAGGCCGACGGCCGGCGCATCGCCGAGCTCGTCGAGCGCTCGCTGATGCTGGTGACGGCGCTGAGCCCGCATATCGGCTACGACAAAGCGGCGCAGGTGGCGAAGAAGGCGCATGCGGAGGGCACGAGCCTCAAGGCGGCGGCGCTGGCGCTGGGCTATGTCAGCGAGGCGGAGTTCGACCGCTGGGTGCGGCCGGAAGCGATGATCGGGCCGGGCTGATGGCGGCGACGATCCGCAAGCGCTCGGTGATGATCGCCGGCCACCCGACGAGCCTCTCGCTCGAAGAGCCGTTCTGGGAGGATCTGCGCAAGATCGCCCGCCGCCGCGGCGTCTCGCTCAAGGCGCTGGTCGGCGCGGTCGACGCCGGGCGCAGCGGCAATCTCTCGAGCGCGCTCCGCCTCTTCGTCCTCGACTGCTACCGCAGCGGCGAGCTCGGCCCCGGTGTCGCGTGAGCAGCGGATGGAGCCGGAACCGCCCTTGGACACACCGCCGAATGCGTGCCGAAGAGGCCGTTGCGAAGCCAGCGCGGTTAACCCCGCTGATTCTTCGCACCGAGATGGACGGCGCCAAGCCGCTCGCTATAGGCTCCTACACGCTCCAGCAGCGGAATCACGATGGTGGCCGATGCGCTTTCCGAGAATTTCCGAGCCTGTGACCGAGGGACGTGCGCGCGCGCGCGAATTTGCTGTGCCAAAATCTCGAGCGGCGCCACAACTCGCAGCTGTGGCTCATTGACGCCGCGCTAGCTTCGATGAATGACGCATCGACCATCGATCCGCCGGGGTCGCGCACGACCGGGAGCGTGGCGGCGACCGTCGCCCGCGCTGCTGCGGGCGAAAATGATCCGGACCCGGTTGCGCTTCCCGCGGACTCGGCCTATCCCGCGGTCAGCCGGGACTGAGCCATGAGCAACATAACAGACACACGAGAGCTCGGACGCGATGATCCGAGCCAGGCGACCGTCGATGCGCGGCCCCGAGCTTCCGCGGCGTCAGGTCGGTACGCCTTCGGCCGTTCAACGCTCGAGGTCAACCGGGGCATCTGGCATCTGCGCGCGCGGGAAGCCGGCTACCGCGAAACCGGTCTTGCCATCGGCCGGCTGCTTGCTGCGGCCGACTATCCGGCGGTGCGCGTCTTCGGGAGCAAGCGCGCACGGTTCGCGGTCAGGCTCCTCTATGCGGCGACCAAGCGGCACTTCGCTCGCGTCCGGATTCCCGAGCGCTACCTCGAGGAGCTGAAAGGGTACGCCGAAGGGGCCGGGCTGCCCTACGAGACGCTCTTCTTCATGAATTTCGTCTTCGACATCCTCAAGAAATACGGGTTCCATTGTTCGTCCGTCGCCTTTGCGGAGCGGGGAGCGACGCTCGTCGGAAGGAATACCGACCTGATCCCGTGGATCGCGAAAGCGGCGATCAAGTGGTTTCCGCCGGTTCTGCTCGACGTCAGCGTGCCGGGAACGCTTCGTTACGCGCATGTGACGCCGGGCCTCTTCCTCGGGGTGCTCGGCGGGTTCAACGAGCGCGGGATCGCGATGATGTCCCATCAGATCGCGGCGACCAAGGAGGAAGCCGTGCCCGGCAACCTCGCGACGCCGCTCCTGCAGCGGATGATCCTCGAGCAGGCGACGGATATGGCTCACGCGGAGTCGGTAATCCGCGCGAACCCGGTCCAGCGCTGCATCAGCGACCTGGTGACATCGGATGCGGAGGGCACGAGTTGCATCTACGAAATCACGCCGGCATCGATCAAGGCGACCCGCGCCGACCGCCCCTTCATGTGCTGCGCGACGCATTTCGAGGACAAGGAGCTGTCGCTCCTGCAACGGCACGAGACGACCATCAGTCAGCGGCGCCTCGCGCTGATGAATCAGCTGGCCGCCGCGGCGCAACCCGAACCGGACAAGGTGATCGCGATACTGAGAAACTCCGACAACGGGCTTGCGCACAAGAAGTCCGGATGCTCGCCGACGAACGAAGGAACCTATCAGAGCATCGTGTTCGACGTCTCCGGCGGCCGGATCTTCGTGTCGAACGGGGCGCGGCTGCCGGTATCGCTCACCGGCGCCTACGAGGAATTTGCTCTCGATGATGAGTAAGGGACTGCGGCAGCGCCTGGCGCGCGCCATCATCATTGACCGGGCGAGCCCGGGGAGCGTTTCCATCGTCGGACGCGTCGCGTGCGGGCGCACGAAAGAGAACTATCGGTTCGCCGGCCGATTCGTGGCCGGGAAGGCGGTGCTCGACATCGGCGGCGGCACGGGCATCGGCCACGAT
>JASHTP010000269.1 GCA_030040495.1 Alphaproteobacteria bacterium | reverse complement strand
CTCGACATGATGCTGCGCACCTGCACCGTGCAGGTCAATCTCGACTTCGAGAGCGAGCGCGACATGGTGCGCAAGGTGCGCATGGGCCTCGCGCTGCAGCCGGTGGTCGCCGGGCTCTTCGCCAACTCGCCCTTCGTCGAGAGCAAGCCCAGCGGCTATCTGAGCTATCGCAACCATGTCTGGACCGACGTCGATCCCGACCGCACCGGGCTGCTGCCGTTCGTCTTCGAGGCTGGCTTCGGCTTCGAGCGCTACGTCGACTACATGCTCGACGTGCCGATGTACTTCGTCTATCGCGACGGCAAGTATCTCGACGCCGCCGGCCAGTCCTTCCGCGACTTCCTCAAGGGGCGCCTGCCGGCGCTGCCCGGCGAAGTGCCGACGATGAGCGACTGGAACGACCATCTCACCACCGTCTTTCCCGAGGTGCGCCTCAAGCGCTACATCGAGATGCGCGGCGCCGATGGCGGCCCGTGGAGCCGGCTTTGCGCGCTGCCGGCGCTGTGGACGGGCCTGTGCTACGACCGCACCGCGCTCGACGCGGCCTTCGACCTCGTCGCCGATTGGACCGAGGCGGAGCGTGAGCGGCTGCGCCGCGAGATCCCGCGCCTCGGCCTCAAGACGCCGTTCCGCGGCGGCACGGTGCAGGACGTCGCCCTCGAGGTGGTCGCGCTCGGCCGCGCCGGCCTTGCCCGCCGGCGGCGGCTCGACAGCACCGGACAGGACGAAGGCCATTACCTCGACCCGCTGAGCGAGATCGCCCATTCCGGCCGCACCGCGGCCGAGCGGCTGCTCGAGGATTACGCGACGCGCTGGGGCGGCCGCATCGACCCGATCTTCGCCCAAGAGGCCTACTGACCGCCTGGGCCTCGCGCTTCAACCGCCGCCGAAATCCCGTTCGAGCCGCTCGGCGAGCTGCGCCAGCTCCAGCGCCCGGAGCGCCAGAGCGCGCTTCTCCGCCTCCTCGGCACGCCGCGCCTCTTCCCGGCACAGCCGCGACATCTCGCGGATCTCGCCGGCACCGAACGGCGTCGGATGCAGACGGTACTTCACCAGTTCGAGCGTGGTCTTGGCACGCGCCAGGAAGTCGTCGATCTCGGCGACGAGGGCGCGCACATAAGAAGCCGGCGCATCATCGACGGAGGCCGGCTGCGGCCCGCCGTCCAAGCGGTCGGCGATCGCCTGCAGCGGCGAGGTCGCCTGCTCCGCGCCGAGCAGCACCGCGAAGCGGCGAAAACGTGCCGCCTGCTCCTGCCGCGTCCGGTGCTGTTCATCCCTCGGGGCCACTGCGTCTCCTCCCCGTAGGAGCCACATCATGACGTCGAGGATGCTACCACCGCCGGTCCTCCGGCGTCACCAGCGCGATGGCCGCGCCGCCCGCGGCGTCAGTGTCCGTCCAGGCGCAGCACCGCCCAGCGCCGCGGCTGCGCTGAGCCCGCCGCCGGCGGCAGTCCCGACAGCGACATCCAGCGCGAATGGAACCAGGCGGAGGACGAGACTTCCACCTTGATGCGGTGGCTGGCGGGCGGGCCGTCGAGCCCGATCGCTTGCCAGGGTATGAGCGCCTCGCCGACGATGCGCGGCTGATCGGCGCCGAAATAGAGCGCCTGCGCGCCGGGCACCTCGGCGCAGCGATTCCGCCGTCGCTCGGCCGGCGCGCCGGCGCAGAGCCGCGCCGTCATCACCGGGTGATCGCCATGCTTGGCGCGCGGCGGGATGAAATAGAGCGTGAAGCGCCGCGGCCCGGCGCCGGCATCGACGTCGAGCTCGACGCGATACGCCTCGCCGAGCGGAAAAGCGCCGTCATAGGCGAGAAGGTCGAGGTCGTAATAATCCTGGCCGATGGTGGCGAGCGCGAGGCCGGCGTCGCTCCAGGCGAGATAGGCCTCGCCGAACGCCACCTCGCCGGGCGCCGGCTTCAGCGGCGGCAGCAGCGATCGCGGCTTCGGCCAGTCGATGAGCGAGGGCTGCTCGGGATCGATGCGCGCGCGCGGCACGGCGAAGCCGCCGAGCGACTGGCGCGCCAGGGGATGCGCCGCCGCGTGGAGTTCTGGCAGCGCGCGGTTGGCGGCGCCGAGCGCCGCCACCAGCTGCCGGTAGGGCCGATTGCGGATGTCGACCAAGCCGAAATTGTAGTCTTCGCGGTCGGCGCGGCCGCCTTCGGGATAGTCGTAATACTGGAACCAGTGGATGCCGAGGATGTCGGCGAACCGCGCGAAGTTCCGCGCCGCCGCCGTGGCGCCGGCGGCGCGCTCGGCCTGAGTGTCGACGGTCATGAGATGGCCGTTGTTGCGGTTGCCGGTGCGGTTCTCGCGCGCGGCGTAAAACCATTCGGAGACCAGCACCGGCTTGCCGTGGGAGAGGCGCTTCAACCCGTCGAAGTAATAGGGCGCGACCCAGCCTTCGGGGCTGTCGACATTGTAGTTGGTGGCGATGACGTCGACATGACGCGCCTCGGCCTCGACCGCCATCGGATCGTAATAGATCGGCAGCCGGTCGCCCAGGAAGAGCGCATCGGGGTCGGCCGCGTGCAGCGCCTGCTGTGCCAGCGCGTAGTAGCGCTCGGCCACCACCCGGGTCCAGTGGCGCACCGCTTCGCTGCCGTTGCCGCCCGGCTTGAGCCGCGTCACCGCCCGCGCCCGCAGCAGCTGCCGCCAGCCCTCGACGCCGGGCGGCGGCACGAAATCGGCGGTGAAGCGCCGCCAGTCGCCGTGGTAGCGCCGGCGCAGCTCGGCGACCCAGCGCTGCTTGGTGTGGTTGGTGGCCGGCTTCGCGGAATAGAAGACGAAGAGCGCGCCGCCCCACCAGCCGACCTCGTTGTCGGAGAAATATCCCACGCGGTAAGGCGTGTGCCGATAGGGCGCGGTGAGGCGCCGCGCCTCCTGCCGCATCCGCGCCGGCATGGCGGGGTCGAAAGGATCGAACCAGTGGAATTTGGCGAGCCGGCCCAGCTCGAGATTGATCACCGTCGGCAGCCGCAGCTGCTGCGGCGCCAGCGACCAGGCGCCGGCGGCGTTGAAACCCCAGCCGAGCAGCCGCTTGCGCGCGTCGCGGGCCCAGGCGTCGAGGCTCGGCGCGACATCCCGCCAGGCATAGTGCGGCCGGTTGAGATGCGCGCCCGAAGCGCCGCCATCGACGACGTTGACGCCGATCGAGAAGACGCGCTCGCCGCAGGGCGTCCGCAGCCAGGCGTCGCCGCGCCGGTCGCGCTCGACCGTCCAGCGCGTCGTCGGCGCCTGGGCAAGCTCGCAGGCCCGGGCCGACGCCGCCGTCAGAAGCGCGACCAGGACGCCGGCGAGAACCGAGAGCGCGATCCGTCCCGGCACGTCCGCCTCGTCCTCATTCCTTCTCCGCCCTCGAGGGCGGAGAAGGATCTGATGTCTTGGCGATGTCTTGGAGAGCGAAGGCGGCGGGAGGCCGCACGGTGCCGGAGGGAGAATGCCTCACGCCGCCGTGCCGCCGACGGTGAGGCCGTCCATGCACAGCGTCGGCTGGCCGACGCCGACCGGCACGCCCTGGCCGTCCTTGCCGCAGGTGCCGATGCCGTCGTCGAGCTTGAGATCGTCGCCGATCATGCTGATCTTGGTGAGCGCGTCGGGACCGTTGCCGATCAAGGTCGCGCCCTTGACCGCCGGCCCGACCTTGCCGTTCTCGATGAGATAGGCCTCCGAGGCGGAGAAGACGAA
>JASHTP010000268.1 GCA_030040495.1 Alphaproteobacteria bacterium | reverse complement strand
CGCCGTCTCCAGCGCGACCAGCGCGCCCATGCTGTGCCCGGCCAAGCGGAAGCGCTCGGCGCCCGCGGCCGCGGCGGCGGCGAGCACCCAGTCGGCGAGCGCGCCGATGCTGGGAAGCGCCGGCCCTTCGCTCCGGCCATGGCCGGGAAAGTCGAGGGCGAGCAGGTTGCGGCCGTGATGCGCCAGCGCGCGCGCCTGCAGCGCGAAGACCGTGTGGTCCATGCCGGCGCCGTGCAGCAGCACGATCGTGGGAAGCGCGGGATCGGGCGGCCTGCCGCCGGTGCCGGCGAAGACGGGCTTGCCGTCGAGGGCGAAATCCATCGCCGGCGCTACTCCGCCGCCGGGCGCAGCGTCGCCTTCTGCGCCGCGCGCAGCGCCTGCGCGAGATCGTCGATGATGTCCTGCGCGTCCTCGAGCCCGACCGAGAGCCGCACCATGTCCTCGCCGACCCCGGCGGCGGCGAGTCCCGCGGCGTCGAGCTGCTGATGCGTCGTGCTGGCGGGATGAATGACCAGCGTCTTGGCGTCCCCGACATTGGCGAGGTGGGAGACGAGGGTGAGGCTGTCGATGAAGCGCTTGCCGGCGGCGCGGCCGCCCTTGACGCCGAAGCTGACGATCGCGCCCGCGCCCTGCGGCAGCAGGCGTTGCGCCAGCGCATGGTCGGGATGGCTCGGCAGGTCCGGATGCAGCACCCAGGCGACGGCGTCGGAGGCGGCGAGGAAGTCGAGCAGCCGGCGCGTGTTCGCCATGTGCTGCGCCATGCGCAGCGGCAGGGTCTCGACCCCTTGCAGCAGCTGGAAGGCGTTGGCCGGGCTTAGGCAGGCGCCGAAATCGCGCAATCCCTCGGCGCGGGCGCGCATGACGAAGGCCTGCGGCCCGAACTCCTCGGCGAAGTCGATGCCGTGATAGCCGGCATAGGGCTCGCTCAAGGTCGGGAACCTGCCGGAGGATTCCCAGTCGAAGCGGCCGCCATCGATCAGCGCGCCGCCGATGGCGACGCCGTGGCCGCCGAGCCATTTGGTCGCGGAATGCATGACGAGGTCCGCGCCATGCTCGAGCGGCCGGCAGAGATAGGGCGTGGCGAAGGTGGCGTCGACCAGCAGCGGCAGCCCGGCGCCGTGCGCGACATCGGCCACCGCCGGGACGTCGAGCACCTCGAGGCCGGGATTGCCGAGGATCTCGGCGAAGATGAGGCGCGTCTCCGGCCGGATCGCGGCGCGGAAGGCGGCGGGGTCGCGCGGATCGACGAAGCTCGCGGTGATGCCGAAACGCGGCAAGGTCAGCTTCAGCAGATTGAGCGAGCCGCCATAGAGCGAGGCCGCGGCGACGATGTGGCCGCCGGCGCCCATCAGCGTGGCGATGGCGAGATGGAGCGCCGCCTGCCCGCTCGCGGTGCAGACCGCGCCGACGCCGCCTTCGAGCGCGGCGAGCCGCTCCTCGAGCACGGCGACGGTGGGGTTGGCGATGCGCGAATAGATATAGCCGGGCTCTTCGAGGTTGAAGAGCGCGGCGGCATGGTCGCTGTCGCGGAAGACGTAGCTCGTGGTCTGGTAGATCGGCACGGCGCGCGCGCCGGTGGCGGGGTCGGGGCGCTGGCCGGCATGCAGGCTCAGCGTGGCGAACTTCGGAAACTTGGCGTCGGCCATGGCGGGTCCGCGAAAGGCGCGAAGGGAGCCTCACCATAGCCAATGGCGCCGCGCGCTGCATCTCGCCGCCGCAAAGGGCGCGGAGCCGCCAGCGAGTGGCGGCTCCTTGAAGGTGCAAGGTTTGAAGGTGCGGGCGATGCCGGAACCCGCGGCGGGGCGGAGCCCTGGCCGCGGCGCGAGTATCGCCGGCTTTCGTTAAGGGATGCTGAAGCACCGGCGCGGCTTGCGGATCGCGAGCGGAACGATCGCTGCAGGTCTCGCACTTCGGCTTTGTCGCGAACCGCTAGCGCTTGAACAGCGCGTCGGCGCCGCTGCGCTGCTTGCGTTTGGCGGCGATCTCGGTGCGGGCGCGCTCGATCTCCTGCTCGAGCTCGCAGATATAGGCTTCGAGCTCGGCGACGGCGAGCGGCGTCAGATCCTTCTTCGGCGGCTTCTTCTGCCGCGGCAGCAGATCCTCCTCGTCCATGGCGCCTTCCTTTCGCGCTCCTAGTTGCCAGTCTGGCGCGGTCGGGCTAGAGGTGCAATCCGCCGAAAACCGAGGGACGGACCCGACCATGACCGTGCTGCCCGCCACCATGACCGCGATCGAGATCACCGAGCCGGGCGGCCCCGAGGTGCTGCGGCCGGCGCAGCGGCCGATGCCGCTGCCCGGCGCGGGCGAGGTGCTGATCCAGGTGGCGGCGGCGGGCATCAACCGGCCGGACGTGATGCAGCGCCTGGGCGGCTATCCGCCGCCGCCCGGCGCCTCCGACATTCCCGGCCTCGAGGTCGCCGGCAGCGTCGTCGCGGTCGGCCTCGGCGTCAACCACACCAAGCTCGGCGATCAGGTCTGCGCCCTCGTCACCGGCGGCGGCTACGCCACCTATTGCGTCGCCCCGGAACTGCAATGCCTGCCCGTGCCCAAAGGCTTCAGCATGGTCGAGGCGGCAGCCCTGCCCGAGACCTTCTTCACCGTCTGGACCAATTTGTTCGAGCGCGGCGCGCTGAAGGCGGGCGAGACCGTGCTCATCCATGGCGGCACCAGCGGCATCGGCACGGTGGCGGTGCAGCTCGCCAAGGCGCTGGGCGCGCACCAGGTCTTCGCCACCGCCGGCAGCCGCGACAAGTGCCATGCCGCGGAGAAGCTGGGTGCGACGCGCGGCATCGACTACAAGCACGAGGATTTCGTCAAGGTGGTGAAGGACGCCACCGGCGGCCGCGGCGTCGACGTCATCCTCGACATGGTCGGCGGCGACTACATCCAGCGCAACATCCACGCGCTCGCGGTCGAAGGCCGCATCGTCTGCATCGCCTTCCTCAAGGGCGCCACCGCCGAGATCAACCTGATGCCGCTGATGCTGAAGCGCGGCACGCTCACCGGCTCGACCCTGCGCGCGCGCACGGTGGAGCAGAAAGGCGCCATCGCCGCGCCGCTGCGCCGCATCGTCTGGCCGCTGCTCGAGCAGGGCAAGATCAAGCCGCAGATCTACCGCACCTTCCCGCTGGCGCAGGCGGACGAGGCGCACCGGCTGATGGAGAGCTCCGAGCATATCGGCAAGATCGTGCTCACGGTGTGACCCGCGGAGCCTCTTTCCAGCCTCGCCGGAAAGCCCTATATAGCCTCGATCCAGGACATGATCATCGACCGTCGCGCGTCCCGGGGCGCCGCGATAAGTAATTGAAACGCTAGGAGGAATCGATGGCGCTGCCGCTCATGCCGAAGGCCACGGCCGTGTGGCTCGTCGAGAACACGTCGCTCACCTTCGATCAGATCGGCGAGTTCTGCGGGCTGCATGCGCTCGAGGTTCAGGCGATCGCCGACGGCGAGGTGGCGGTGCAGATGCAGGGGCTCGACCCCATCGCCAGCGGCCAGCTCACCCTCGAGGAGATCGAGCGCTGCCAGAAGGACCCTTCGTCGCGGCTCAAGCTCTCGGCCGAGGCGGTGCCGGTGCCGGTGGTGAAGCACCGCGGCCCGCGCTACACGCCGATCGCCAAGCGCCAGGACAAGCCCGACGCCATCGCCTGGCTGCTGAAGAACCATCCCGAGCTCAGCGACGGGCAGATCTCGAAGCTGATCGGCACCACCAAGCCGACCATCGCCGCGGTGCGCGACCGCACGCACTGGAACTCGCCCAACATCAAGCCGCGCCATCCCGTGGCGGTCGGCCTCTGCACCATGGAAGAGCTCGATGCCGCCGTGGCGCGCGCCAATCGCGGCAAGAAGGCGCCGACGCCGCCCGAGGCCGAGCCGGTCGGCTCGGAAGACGCCGCGACGCCCTGAGCGGAGCCTCCGCGCGCACCGAAGCGGCGTAAGGCTGGAGATGTCCCGATGAAGAAGTCGGCATTCCTCATCGCTGCCGCCGTCATCGCAACGGTGCTCGCCGGAGCCGCCCGGGCGGGCGACTACATCAATCCACGCGCCGGCATCAAGCTGTTTCTGCCGAGCTGTTGGCATCTGACTTCCGAATTGCCCTCCGAAATCTTCTTTTCCTGCACGGGCGACGAGGATCTGGGCGCCGCGGTCGAAATCATCAAAGACGCGAAGCTCGGCGACCGCAGCGTGATCGAGCGCATCGATCTCAGCAATCGGGTGGTGACAAGCGACCACACCGCGGCGCGAGGCGGATTGCGGGCGCGGCGCATCGACGGCAAGGCCCGCAGCGAAGGCGCCGACCTGGTTTTCTATTCGATCGCGCTCGATCCCGGCGGCGGCCGGCCGGTCATCCAGCTCGCGATCTGGGACACGCCGGATCACGCGCGGCGCCCGGCAACCCACCGCGACATCGAGCGCATGCTGGCGAGCTTCGCGCCCGTCCACTAGGGCGCCCGCGATTCGCTCTCAGCGCGAGCCGGCGTAGCCCGCGCCCTTGAGCGCGTCACCGATCTCGCCGAGGATGGCGGGGTCGTCGATGGTGGCCGGCGTCTTGTACTCCTCGCCGTCGGCGATGCGGCGCATGGTGCCGCGCAGGATCTTGCCCGAGCGCGTCTTGGGCAGGCGCTGCACCACCACCGCGGTCTTGAAGCTCGCCACCGGGCCGATGCGCTCGCGCACGAGGCGCACCGCCTCTTCCGCCACCTGCGCCGGCGGCTTCGCCGCACCCGCCTTGAGCACCAGGAACCCCACCGGCACCTGCCCTTTCAAGGAATCGCCGACGCCGATGACGGCGCATTCGGCGACGTCGGGATGGGCGGCCAGCACCTCTTCGATGCCGCCGGTCGAGAGCCGGTGGCCGGCGACGTTGATGATGTCGTCGGTGCGGGTCATGACGAAGACGTAGCCGTCCTCGTCGACGTAGCCGGCATCGGCGGTGTGGTAGTAGCCGGGATATTCCGCGAGATAGGAGCTGATGAAGCGGTCGTCGGCCTGCCACAGCGTCGGCAGCGCGCCCGGCGGCAGCGGCAGCTTCAGGCAGAGCGCGCCGATCTCGCCGCGCTTCATCTCGTGCCCGTCGGTGCCGAGCACGCGCAGATCCCAGCCCGGCACCGGCTTGGTCGAGGAGCCGTGCTTCACCGGCAGCTGCTCGAGGCCGAGGCAGTTGGCGGTGATCGGCCAGCCGGTCTCGGTCTGCCACCAATGGTCGATCACCGGCACCTTGAGCTGCTGCTCGGCCCACTCGACGGTCGGCGGATCGGCGCGCTCGCCGGCGAGGAAGAGGGCGCGGAACTTCGGCCGGTCGTATTTGCGGATCAGCCTTCCGTCGGGATCCTCGCGCTTGATGGCGCGGAAGGCGGTGGGGGCGGTGAACATGACGGCGACGCCGTGCTCGGCGATCACGCGCCAGAACACGCCGGCGTCGGGCGTGCCCACCGGCTTGCCCTCGTAGAGCACGCTGGTGCAGCCATAGAGGAGCGGCGCATAGACGATGTAGGAATGGCCGACGACCCAGCCGACATCGGACGCGGTCCAGAACACTTCGCCCGGCTTCAAGCCGTAGATGTTGGCCATCGACCAGTGGAGCGCCACCGCATGGCCGCCATTGTGGCGGACGATGCCTTTGGGGATGCCGGTGGTGCCGGAGGTGTAGAGGATGTAAAGCGGATCGGTGGCCGCGACGGGAACGCAGGCGGCCGGCCTGGCCTTGGCGACGAGCGCCTGCCAGTCATGGTCGCGCCCGGCGACCAGCGCCGCCTTCTCCATCGGCCGCTGCAGGACGACGCAGGCGGCGGGCTTCGTCCTGGCGAGCTCGATCGCATGGTCGAGCAGCGGCTTGTAGGGGATGACGCGCTGCACCTCGATGCCGCAGGAGGCGGAGAGGATGATCTTGGGCTTGGCGTCGTCGATGCGGGTGGCGAGCTCGGGTGCGGCGAAGCCGCCGAACACCACCGAATGGATCGCGCCCAGCCGCGCGCAGGCGAGCATCGCCATGGCCGCTTCCGGCACCATCGGCATGTAGATGAGGACGCGGTCGCCCCTGGCGACGCCGAGCCCTTGGAGCGCGCCCGCCAGCAGCGCCACCTCGTCGCGCAGCTCGCGATAGCTGTAGCGCCGGACCTGGCCGGTAACCGGGCTGTCGTAGATCAGCGCCGTCTGCTCGCCGCGCCCCT
>JASHTP010000267.1 GCA_030040495.1 Alphaproteobacteria bacterium | reverse complement strand
GAGCCGGCGCCTGCTGCGCCAAAGCGACGGTCAGAGGGACGAGAATAGCGAGCGCTGCCAGCGGCAACACTCGCCCCATACAGGTCAGCAACGAGCGAACTCTCATGTGAGCTTACCTCCCGCAAGGATGACGAGATTTCGGCCGAGACGGCTCCCCCACCCGGCCGCCGTCGGGTGATATCAAGAATCGTGCCATGGAGCCACGGCGGCGACGGCGGCCCGGCCGCGGCAAACCGCGCGTCGGCCCGAGCTGTCTGTTCATTTTTTAAGCAGAAAGCCGTCGATTGCTCATCTTGCGGGCGATTTGCCTGGATCGCGGCATCGACCTGCCGCTCCGTCGCTGCTTCGGCCGGCCCCTGAGGCTTGGATCAGGTTCCGGCCGCGGCCGCCTTCTGGTCGCTGATCGACAACCGCCTTGGCAGTCTCGGTGGCGCAAGGCGCCGCCAGCGTCGAGCTGTCCCGGCTCGCCATCCTGGCGATCATCGGCGCCCGGCCGCGGTGGCGTCATCTGCGGCGGTAGACAAGCCGGGCCGCGCGCCCCATCCTCCGCCGCATGGAGCGGCAACGGGTCGAGCTCATCATCGTCGGCGGCGGTCTCGCCGGGCTCACCCTCGGCATCGCCTGCGCCGCGGCCGGCATCGAGGTCGCGGTCATCGACCGCGAGGCTCCCGACGACATGCTGGCGGAGCCGTTCGACGGCCGCACCACCGCCATCGCCCATGGCTCGAAGCAGGTGCTGGACGGCATCGGCCTCTGGCCGCTGGTCGCTTCGGAGGCCGAGCCGATCCTCGAGATTCGCGTCGCCGACGGCGAATCGCCGCTCTTCCTGCATTACGACCACCGCGATCTCGGCGACGCGCCGCTCGGCTACATCGTCGAGAACCGCGTGCTGCGCCGCGCGCTCATCGAACGCGCGCGGGCGCTGCCGAGCCTCAGGCACCTGGCGCCGCTCACGGTCGAGCAGGTCGAGCGCGGCGCCGCCGCCGCCACGGCGCTGCTCGGCGACGGCAGCCGCATCAAGGGCGAGCTCGTCGCCGCCTGCGACGGCAAGCACTCGCCCTTGCGCCGCGCCGCCGGCATCCGCACCATCGACTGGGACTATCCGCAGACCGGCATCGTCTGCACCGTGCGCCACGCCTTGCCGCACCGCGGCGTCGCGGTCGAGCATTTCCTGCCGGCCGGGCCGTTCGCCATCCTGCCGATGACCGGGCAGCGCTCGTCGATCGTGTGGACCGAGCGCGCCGAGCTCGCGCCGGAGATCATGGCGCTCGACGAGAGCGGCTTCGCCGCCGAGCTCGGCCGCCGCTTCGGCGACTTCCTCGGCGCGGTCGAGGTGACGGGGCCGCGCTGGTCCTATCCGCTGGCGCTGCTCCATGCCGAGCACTACACGGCGCCCCGCCTGGCGCTGGTCGGCGATGCCGCCCATGTCATCCATCCCATCGCCGGGCAGGGGCTCAATCTCGGCATCCGCGACATCGCCGCGCTCGCCGAGCTCGTCGTCGATGCGCGCCGGCTCGGGCTCGACATCGCCACGCCGGAGGTGCTGCTTCGCTACGAGCGAAGGCGCCGCTTCGACAACCTCACCCTTGCCGCGGTCACCGACGGGCTCAACCGGCTCTTCTCCAACGCCGTGCCGCCGGTGCGGCTGGCGCGCGATCTCGGCCTTGCCGTCATCGACCTTCTGCCGCCGGTGAAGCGCCTGCTGATGCGCCATGCCATGGGCATGGTCGGCGACCTGCCGCGGCTGGTGCGCGGCGAGCCGCTTTAGCCCTTCACCGAGCCCGCCGTGAGCCCCGCCACGTAGTGCTCGACGAAGAACGAGTAGATGATCGCCACCGGAATCGAGCCGAGCAACGCCGCGGCCATGAGCTGGCCCCAGTAGAAGACGTCGCCGCGGATCAGCTCGGCGATGGCGCCGACCGGGACGGTGCGGACGTCGGTCTTGGTGAGGAAGATGAGGGCGTAGAGGAACTCGTTCTGCGCCAGGGTGAAGGCGAAGATGCCGGCCGAGATGAAGCCCGGCGTGCAGAGCGGCAGCACGATCCGCCACATCGCCTGGAAATGGCTCGCCCCGTCGATCCGCGCCGCCTCTTCGAGCTCGTGCGGCACGCTCTTGAAATAGCCCATGAGCAGCCAGGCGCAGAATGGCACCAGCATCGTCGGATAGGTCAGGATCACCGACGTGAGGGTGTCGCCCAGGCCCATCCGGTTGATGATGTCCGCCATCGGGATGAAGAGCAGCGGCTGCGGCACGAGATACGTGGCCGCCACGGCGAAGGCGATCAGCGCCGAGCCCGGGAAGTTTATGCGCGCCAGCGGGTAGGCGAGCATGGTGCCGAGCACCAGCGAGATCGCCGTCGACACCACCGCCACCAGCATGGTGTTCCAGGTCCAGAGCAGGAACGAGGTCTGGGTCAGGAGATCGACGTAGTGCTTCAGCGTCGGGTGATAGAGCAGCAGCGGCATCATCTGCGTGTTGTAGAGCTCGGCGTTGGGCTTCAGCGACGTCACCGTCATCCAGTAGAACGGGAAAAGGGTGAAGAGCAGGAAGAAGCCGAGGGGCAGCCAGAGCTGCAGCAGCTTCACGCGCCAGCCGCCGCGCATCACCATCGGCGTCTCCTCATGTAAAGCGTGAGCGCGGCGATCACCAGGGCGAGCGCCGGCAGCATGGCGAGCGCCACCGACGCGCCGCGGCCCAGCTGGCCGGCGCTCATCGCGATGTCGAAGGAATATGTGGCGAAGAGGTGGGTGGCGTTGGCCGGTCCGCCGCGCGTCAGCACATAGACGAGCTGGAAGTCGGAGAAGGTGAAGATCACCGAGAACATGGTGACGATGAGGATCACCGGCTGCAGCAGCGGCAGGGTGACGTAGCGGAAGCGGTGCCAGGAGCCGGCGCCGTCGATGGTGGCGGCGTCGTAGAGGTCGCCCGGAATGGTCTGCAGGCCGGCGAGCAGCGTGATGGCGTAGAAGGGCAGGCCGCGCCAGGTGTTGACGAAGATCACCGAGCCCATGGCGAGGTAGGGATTGCCCAGCCAGGACGGGCCCGGCGGCCGCTCGCCGAGATGCACCAGGAACCAGTTGAGCACGCTGAAGGCGGGGTCGAGGATCCACATCCAGGCGATCGTGCTGAGCACCGTCGGCACGATGAACGGCAGCAGCACCATCGCCCGCACCAGATTCTTCCCGCGGAAATTCTGGTTCATGACGAGAGCGAGGGCGAGCCCGCCGCCCGCCTTCAGGACGGTGGCGACGATGGTGTAGACGAAAGTGTTGCGCACCACCTGCCAGAACACCGGGTCCCTGGCGTCGGCGATGAAGTTGCCGAGGCCGACGAAGACCGCCGGCCGCGCGACCGAGCGGTTCTCGAGGCTGAGCCAGATGCCGTAGACGAAGGGATAGCCGACGAAGGCGACGAGGAAGAGGAGCGGCAGCGCCGCCATCATCCAGCCGAACGCCGTGCCCTCCTTGATCCGGAACCGCGCCCGCGACAGCGGCCGCGCCGGCACCGCGACCGCCGATTCCGAGCGCAGGACCATCGGTCCGCCTCCGTCAGGCGGGCTGGCCGTAGATCTGCTTGACCTGGGCCTGCGCCGTCTTCATCACCTCCTTGGTGTTGGCGCCGCCGCACGCCTTGGCGAACATGTCGATGATCACGTATTTGGCGATCACCTCGGCCTGCGGCCGGCTGACCGGCGCCGGCCAGCCCGGCAGGTGCGAGGTCGCGAGCGATTCGCGATAGGGCAGGTTGCGCGGCTCGGCGGTCCAGAACTTGGCGTTGTCGTAGCCGTGGAGGTAGGGCGCGTAATAGCTTTCGGCCGAGGCGTACCAGCCCTCGAGCTGCTGGGGCTGCATCAGCCAGCGCAGGAACTCCTTCGCCGCGGCGATGTCGGTGGCGCCGGTGAACACCGAATGCGACCAGGGCAGCAGGATGTGGAAGCGCTTGCCGGTCGGCCCTTTGGGGTTCAGCGTCTGGCCGGTCACCGCGGCGATCTCCGGGAAATCGCGCTTCGCCACCCAGAGGATGCTCTCGG
The DNA here is from genome assembly GCA_030040495.1 of Alphaproteobacteria bacterium. Taxonomy (GTDB): domain Bacteria; phylum Pseudomonadota; class Alphaproteobacteria; order ATCC43930; family CGMCC-115725; genus DAHUYF01. Next base: position 1,658 of record JASHTP010000267.1, on the reverse strand, counting down.
CGTTGTTGGTGCAGGAGATCTGCTGGCTGAGGTAGGCCTTGTTGTTGCTGGCGTCGTTCCAGCCGAGGCAGTCCTCGAGCGTCGTCTTCTGGAAGAAGGTGCGGGCGAAATCGACGGCGCGCGCCATCTCGTCGCTGTCGACGACGACGGTCGTGCCGTCGGCCTCGACCTCGTGCGCGCCGAAGGACCACATCAGCGGGTAGATCCAGCCGTGATTGTCGCCAAAGCCGTGGCCCAGCTCGAAGCCGAAGGGATGCCCCTTTTCGTTGAGCTTGATGCCCGCCTCGAGCAGCTCCTCCCAGGTGTCGGGGAACTTGTCGTAGCCGACCTCGTGGAACCAGTCGATACGGTAGTTCATCAGCTGGCCGATATTGCCGAAGGGGATGGCCTTCCATTTGCCGTTGACGACGACCGCTTCCTTGGCGGCGTCGTACCATCCGCCCTGCGCCTTGCCGATCTCCTCGGCGATGTCGCTGACATCGACGTATTTCTCGTCGTAGAGGAAGGGCCAGTTGAAATTGTTGAGCAGCACGTCGGCGCCCGATCCGGTCTCGATGATCGCCGACACCCGCGTCTGCAGCGTGCCGACGCTGGTGAGCTCGTAATCGATCTTGGTGCCGGTCTCCTTCAGATAGCGCGGCGCCAGCTGATTCTGGAAATAGGCGTCGAAGTCGCGGATGAAGGAGCTGTCGTGGAGAAAGGTCAGCGTCGTCGGCGCCGCCCGGGCGGCCGGAACCCCCACCACCGTGCCCAAGGCGCCTGCGGCGGCGACGCGAAGAAAATCACGGCGCGAGCTCGTCGCGCCGACCATGTCGCGATTGGCCATCACATCCTCCCCTGTGCTTGCCGGCTTTGCCGGGATTTTCTTGGCACCTAGCGGGACGGATAACAACGCACGGCAACTCTAGTGCTGCGCGCAAGAAACTGTCAAGAAACGCACGGTTTCCGCTGGTGTTCGGGCTCGGACGCCATGCAAGCGGATCGGTCATTGCCGCTTTCGGATTCCGCTGCGGCAGAATGCCGATGCGGCGGGCGCGGGGCGAGCCGCGGCAGCGGCCGGGAAGCCGGTTAGCCCGGCTCGAGGCGCGCGAAGGCGGAGCTGCGCGAGCGCTCATAGACATCGGCGGCTTCGCCCTTGAGCTCGTGGGTGCCGTGCTGCTCCTCGAAGCCCATATGCAGGTAGAAGCCCTTCATCGGCGGCGCCGGCAGCGGGATGCGCACGTCATGGGTCTCGACCGCGCTCATCTCGCGCGCCATGAGATAGACCAGCAGCGCGCCGATCCCTTCGAGCTTGTCGTAGCCCTTGCCCTTGGTGTCGAGATCGTCGACATAACCTTTTCCGGTCGAGGGCTCGACCAGGTAGACGCCGATCATCCCGGTGCGCTTGCCGTCGACATGCACCGTCAGCGTCACCTTCTCGTTGCGCTTGCCGCCGACAGTCACGACCTGGCGCTGCGGCTCGACGTCGATCGCCGGTCCGCCGTCGCGATAGCGGAAGCGATAGGGCGCCGGCACCGCCGGACGGACGACCGCCGCGCCGCCGAACCAGGAGGCGCGCTGAATCGCCCGTGCCGGCGCGGCGCGCGGCGGTGCGGCGCCGGCGCGCGTCGCCTTCGGCTGCAGCGCCGGCGGACGATGGCTCGCCGCCGATCTGGGCC
>JASHTP010000266.1 GCA_030040495.1 Alphaproteobacteria bacterium | reverse complement strand
TGCGTATCCTCCCGTTGCAAGCCCCTCATTCTCCAGAGTGCAAATCCACCTTCGGCGGCCTACATGCATCAAGTTTAACGCACATACGAGGATATAGCCGGCGCTCGGCATCGGTATGTCGACGCGGAGTTGGCGCGCTTTGCGGTTCGCCATTCGATGCAGCCTATCATTCGAGTCTGACAACCCTCACCCTCCCGCGACGTTAGGGTCGCGGGTCCCTCCCTCTCCCGCTTCGCGGGCGAGGGGCTATTGGGCATGCACACTAACGAGCTTGTCGCTCAAGCCGACGCTCGCCGGAAGGGGTTGCGCAGCACGCCGATGCCGGTGATCTCGACCTCCACCACGTCGCCCGAGCGGAGATCGGGCGAGGCGCCGTCGGTCCCCATCCAGACGACGTCGCCGGGATGGAGCGTGAGATAGCGCGTCATCGCGGCGAGATATGTGGCAACGCCGAACAGCATCTCGTTGGTGGCAAAGCGCGTGGTCTCCCGTCCGTTGACGCGCACGACGGTTTCGAGCGCGTCGAGCGCCACCTCGGTCTCGATCCACGGGCCCATCGGCTTGAAGGTGTCGGTGTTCTTGGCGCGCCACAGCGTGCGGTCGCTGCGCTGCCAGGTGCGCTCGCTCACATCGTTGCCGATGGTATAGCCGAGCACCGCGGAAAGCGCGTCCTTCTCTGTGAGATGCTTCGCCTCTTTGCCGATGACGACGACCAGCTCGCCTTCATACTGGACCTTCTCGCTGGCATCGGCGGGGATAACCACCGTCTCGCCATGGGCGATGAGCGCATTGTTGGCGCGATAGCCGATGTCGGGCCGTTTCGGCAGCTCGGGCGCGACGCCGCGCTTCTGCGCCTGCTCGATGACATGGGCGGTGTAGTTGAGCCCGGCGCAATAGAAGGTGCCCGGGATCACCGGCACCTCGATCTTGACCTGGGCGAGCGCGTGCCGGCGCTGCGTGCGCTCGTAGCCGCGGAAGGGATCGCCCGCGACCTCGAGGATCTGCTCGCCTTCGAGAATGCCGTAGGCGGTCTTGCCCGCTGCGGTGAATCTGATCCAGCGCATCGTCGCGATCTCCCTTGCCCGCATCCTGGCCCCACCGGCGGCATTGCCGCAAGGCCGGCGCGCCGGGCAGACTGGCGCTCTCCGGGAGGGAGGGCAGGATGGAAATCAGACTGGACGGACGCAGCGCCATCGTCACCGGCGCCAGCAAAGGGCTCGGCTTCGCCATGGCGCGCGCCTTCGCCGAAGCGGGCGCCGACGTGGCGCTGATCGCGCGCCGGCCGGACGCGCTCGGAGAGGCCAGGCGCGCCATCGCCGACGGCGTCAAGAGCCGCGTCATCGCCATCCCTTGCGACGTGGCGCAGGCCGGCGACATTGCCGCCGCCCATGCGGCCGCGATGCGGGAATTCGGCAAGGTCGACATCCTGGTCAACAATGCCGGGAAATCGGCGACGGGCGCGTTCGAGAGCCTCACCGACGCCGACTGGCAGGCCGATCTCGACCTCAAGCTTTTCGCCGCCATCCGCTTCTGCCGGCTGGTGCTGCCGCAGATGAAGGAGCGGCGCTGGGGCCGGATCATCAACGTGCTCAATATCGGCGCCAAGGCGCCGCGCGCGCGCAGCGCGCCCACCTCGGTGAGCCGCGCCGCGGGCATGGCCTTGACCAAGGTGCTCGCCGGCGAAGGCGCGCCCTTCAACGTCCTGGTGAACGCGCTCCTCGTCGGCCTCATCGTCACCGACCAGATCGTGCGCCGGCACCGTACCGAGGGCACCAACCTCTCGCTCGAGGACTATGTCGCGAAGGCCGGGGCGGCAGTACCGCTGGGCCGCATGGGAAGCGCGGAGGAGTTCGCCAACGTCGCCTGCCTGCTCGTCTCCGATGCCGGCGGCTTCGTCACCGGCACGGCGATCAATGTCGACGGCGGAATGTCGCCGGTGGTATGAGGCGCGCCCCGCCCCCCTCCCTGCCGTCCGCACCGTCCGGAACGGCGCTTCGGCCCGTTCGAGCGGCCGCGTCGCGGCCTGCACCTACCGGCGCAGCTCAGGCCTCGGCGCCGACGCCGAAGGCGCCGTTCTTGGCGCGCGCCAACAGGGCCCGGCGATAGGCATCGAGGCTCTGCCGCCCCATATGGAAGCCCGGCCCGTCCACCTTGGACACGCGAAACCCGACCTTGAGCAGCTCGCAGGCGCTGGCGATGGCGAGCTGCTTTTCGGCGAACCACATTGGCAGTATGGACACGGCTCCATCGTGCTCATACTCGATCGTGTACATGGGCATCCCCTCCCGCGCTCGACCGGTCCACGTAACAACTCGGCAAGCCCGGCCGCAACGCGAATGTCGCCGCGGCGGCGAGTTATCCCCAGAAAGCTTCGCGCGGCCCGCGATCCCTGCCATTGCCGATTGAACAGGGCCGGGCACGGGGCGCGCGCAACGCGTGGTTGCGCAGCGCCCCGGACGAACCCCATCGTCCGCGGGACCCGGGCTCCCGGCTCGCGATCCTGGCGCCCGCCGCGGCGCGCCGGCCGGCGGCGAGCCCCTCCTAATCCTTCCTTAACGCCCACCCCCTAGGCTCTAAGGCCGGGTCAAGAGCTTCGCAGCGGAACCGACCATGGATGGACAGAGCCGCGAACAGCGCCTGGTGCTGCGCGTGCTGGCGCAGTGGCGCAGCCTTTGCCGCGACGGCGCCTTGCCGCGGCGCGCGCAGATCGATCCGCAGCTTTTCGGACAAGATTGGGCCAATTGCCTGCTGATCGACGTCGACCCCAGGCTCGAGCGCTCGCGCTTCGCCTATGTCGGCGAGCATTTGCGCGACCCCAGCTGGCCCACCCTCGACCGCCAAAGCCTGGCGGAATGCCAGGAGAGCACGCTGCTCTATGTCGCGACCACCTATGCCTCGCGCGTCCTCGCCAAGGGCGTGCCGATCAGCACCGGCGGCGTCGGCATCCATCAGGGCGACCCCATCGTCTATCGCAGCATCCTGCTGCCGCTGGCCGAGAGCGGCCAGCGCATCGACGGCATGCTCGGCGCCGCCAATTTCCGCGAGATTCCGGTCACCGAGGAAATCCATTCGCTGCAGGAGCATCGGCTCGACGTGCCGCTTGCCGTCGCCGCCGCCGTCCTCGGCCGCTGACCGACCCGGGCCGGCGCCTCGGCGCCGGGCGCCTCATTCCCCCTGGAGATGCAGCACGACCGTGCGCTCATGCGGCGCGCGCCGGTGTTCGACGAGAAACACGCCCTGCCAAGTGCCGAGCGCGAGCCGTCCGGCCTCGAGCGGGATCGCGAGCTGCGTCGGCAGCAGCGCCGCGCGCAGGTGGGCCGGCATGTCGTCGGGCCCTTCCTCCTCGTGGCGATAGCGGCCCGGCGCCTCCGGCGCGAGCGCGGCGAAGAAGTCCGCGAGGTCGGCGCGGACTTCGGGCGCGGCGTTCTCCTGGATCAGCAGCGAGGCCGAGCTGTGCGGCAGGTAGAGCGTGAGCAGGCCGGCGCCGATGCCGGATTGCGCCGCCCAGCGCGTCACCGCCTCGGTGATCTCGTAGAGGCCCTGCCCCTTTGTGGCAATCTTGAAGCGGTGCTGCGCCATACGCATCTGCGACTCCTCGCCCCGGCGCCCGAGCTTACCAAGCCCGTCGCCGCCGGCGAACCGACGTTCGAGCAACGAGCCGGCGATGCCGACGCCTCTTTCTATTCCGCCACCCCGCGGCCGTCGCGCAGCTGCGCCAGCGCCGCCCGCACCTCGCGGCCGCGGCCCATCTCGATCATCATCTCGCCGATCTCCGGCCGGCGCTCGACGACATGGCGGTAGCGGGCGATCGCGGCCTCGACCAGCTCGCCCTTGCGGCCGAGCAGCGCGTCGCCGAGTTCGATGACGCGGAGGTTGGGCCAGATGCGCGGGCGGATGCGCCGGACCTCGGCCAGCGCCTCGAGCGCCGGCCGGTCGGGCCGCGCCTGCGCCAGGATCAGCGCCATCGCCGCCGTCGAGCGCGACACGCCCATGTGGCAGTGAACCAGGAGATGCGCCTGGGGCTCGCGCATGAGGTCGCGGCCGAAGCGCAGCAGCGCCGCCACATCCTCGCTCTGGGCAAGCCGCATCGCCGGCCGCTCCTCGGTGATGTCGTGAAAGCGCAGATCGAGCCGCTCATGCTCGCCGAAGGCGCCGAAGGCGTCGGGATCCGCGAAGCCGGGATCGAGGATGGAGAGCACATGCGTCACGCCGGCGGCGCTGTGGCCGGCGAGCTCGGCGATGCCGCAGACGGTGATGCGAAACGCGACGAAGTCGCTGGCGCTGGTCACTTCGGCCTTCCTCTGTTGCGCGCCGCGCCATAGCGCAGCCGGGCCATCGGGTCCAGCGAGGCCGCCGGGCTCAGTGGCGCCAGGCACGCTCCGGCGCCGCGCCCGCGCCGTAACGCGCCAGCAGGCGGCGGCGAGAGATCCAAAGCTGGTAGCGGTGGCGGAGCAGCTCCTTGGTCTTGAGCCCCGCCGGGTTGAATGCATAGGCGAGGCCCCACAGATACATGCTGTCGAGCACGACATGGATGCGCTCGCGCCATTCCGGCGCTCCGTCGGGGTCGATCACGTCGAAGCCGAAGCGATGCGCCGTCCGCGCCATCTGCGCCGCGCCCAGACGGCTGCCGAAATGCAGCGCGCCGTGCAGCGCGCGGATGCCGGCGATGTCCGTCTCGCGCTCGACATAGTGAGCGACGGCGGCGAGCGAACGGCGCATCGAGCGCTTCAGGCGGATGGCCCAGGCGGCGCTCGGCCCCTCGCTCGGCATCAGCGGCAGATGCTCGTTCCACAGGTGCAGCTGCAGCACCGTCTCGCCCGCCTCGATCGCGGTGCCGTCGGAGAGCAGGACCGCGCGGCCGGCCGGCTCGTGCGACAGGCGGAAGATGCAGCCCTGATCCTCGGTGAATTCCGTGATGCCCTGCCGCTGCCGCAGCAGGAAATCGACGCTGCGCACCGCGCGTGCAAGGTCCAAATAGCTCACCCGTGCTCCTCCCTTGCCAGACAAGCGTTCGTCCACGGTCACAATCGGCCGTACCCGGCCGCCGGTTCCTCCTCGCATAAGACGTAATTCGGGGTTGCGCCAAGTCCAGAGCAATGGAGCAGCTTGCCACAGGCGCCACGATACCGCCGTGGCAGGGCGCGCGGGATCGCGGTACCATCGGAAGGCGGCGAAGAGCCGGCCCGGAGGTCCCGATGGATAAGCGCGTCCAGTTCCACATCTGGTACGTCATCGCCGCCATCATCGGCATTCTCGTGCTGCAGCAGATCTGGACGCAGGCGACGATGGTCGAAGTGCTGCCCTACAGCGACTTCCTCGAGGATCTGAAGGCCGGCAAGATCGCCGAGGTGCGGGTCTCCGGCAACTACATCGAGGGGCAGTTCAAGGAGGCGAAGGACGGCAAGAAGCAATTCGTCACCACCCGCGTGCCGCCGGACATCGCCGACGAGCTGCAGAAATACGGCGTCACGTTCAGCGGCGTGGCGCAGAGCAATTTCCTCACCGACCTGCTGTCCTGGGTGCTGCCGACGGCGCTGTTCTTCGGCGTCTGGTGGTTCGTCATCCGCCGCATCGCCGGCCAGACCGGCGCCGGCGGCTTCATGGCGATCGGCCGCAGCCGCGCCAAGGTCTATGTCGAGACCGACACCAAGGTGACCTTCGCCGACGTCGCCGGCGTCGACGAGGCGAAGGCCGAGCTGAAGGAGGTCGTCGATTTCCTCAAGGACCCGCAGCAATATGGCCGGCTCGGCGCCCGCGTGCCCAAGGGCATCCTGCTGGTGGGCCCGCCCGGCACCGGCAAGACGCTGCTCGCGCGCGCCGTCGCCGGCGAGGCCGGCGTGCCGTTCTTCTCGATCAACGGCTCGGAATTCGTCGAGATGTTCGTCGGCGTCGGCGCCGCGCGCGTGCGCGACCTCTTCGAGCAGGCGCGCCAGAAGGCGCCGGCGATCATCTTCATCGACGAGCTCGACGCGCTGGGCCGCGCCCGCGGCGCCTATCAGGGGATGGGCGGCAACGACGAGAAGGAGCAGACGCTGAACCAGCTCCTCTCCGAGCTCGACGGCTTCGATGTGCGCTCGGGCCTGGTGCTGCTCTCCGCCACCAACCGGCCGGAGATCCTCGATCCCGCGCTGCTGCGCGCCGGCCGCTTCGACCGCCAGGTGCTGGTCGACCGGCCGGACAAGCTCGGCCGCATCGACATCCTCAAGGTGCATCTGAAGGGCCACACGCTCGCCGCCGACGTCGACCCCGAGAAGGTCGCCGCGCTGACGCC
>JASHTP010000265.1 GCA_030040495.1 Alphaproteobacteria bacterium | reverse complement strand
CCGGGCTCAAGGGCGCCGATCTCGACTTCATCGTGCTGGCGACGGCGACGCCGGACAACACCTTCCCGGCGACCGCCGCAAAGGTGCAGGCCAGGCTCGGCATGACCGGCGGCTGCGCCTTCGACGTCCAGGCAGTGTGCTCGGGTTTCATCTACGCGCTCGCCACCGCCGACAATTTCATCCGCGCCGGCCAGGCGCGCCGCGCCCTGGTGATCGGCGCCGAGACCTTCTCCCGCATCCTCGACTGGGAAGATCGCGGCACCTGCGTGCTGTTCGGCGACGGCGCCGGAGCCGTGGTGCTGGCCGCCCGCCGCGACGAGGGCGGCGGCGCCCGGGAGCGCGGCGTGCTGTCGACCCATCTCCATTCCGACGGCAGGCACTACGACATCCTCTATGTCGATGGCGGCCCGTCGACGACGGGGAGCTGCGGCTTCCTGCGCATGGAGGGGAAGGAGGTTTTCCGCCACGCCGTCCACCGCCTCGCCGAGGTGGTGGATGAGGCGCTCGCCGCCAACGGGCTCGCGGCGCGCGACCTCGATTGGCTGGTGCCGCACCAGGCCAATCGCCGCATCATCGACAGCATGGGCAGGAAGCTCGGGCTGCCGCCGGAGAAGGTGGTGATCACCATCGACCGCCATGCCAACACCTCGGCCGCCTCGGTGCCGCTGGCCTTGGCCGAGGCCGTCGCAGACGGTCGCATCAAGCCCGGCGACCTCGTCCTCATGGAGGCGATGGGCGGCGGCCTGACCTGGGGTGCCGCATTGGTGCGCTGGTAGCCTCGCAGTTAACCATGGCGAATCTATCCACAAGATAAGCTTTTTCTTCCAACCGTCTGTAATTGACGCATTTCCCGCTGCGGTTTAACGTCTCTCGACGGGGAGGCAAGAGCAATGACGGGGCAGACGGTAACGCGCGCGCAGCTCAGCGAAGCCGTGTACCAGGAAGTCGGCCTGTCGCGGAACGAATCGGCCGAGCTGGTGGAGACGGTGCTGAACGAAATCTCAGCCGCTCTGGCGCGCGGCGAGATGGTGAAGATCTCCTCCTTCGGCAGCTTCGCCGTGCGCCGCAAGGGCAAGCGCATCGGGCGAAACCCGAAGACCGGCAAGGAGGTGCCGATCAATCCGCGCCGCGTCCTGGTCTTTCGCGCCTCGCACGTGCTCAAGGACCAGATCAACACGGCGCTGAGCAAGCCCGTCGCCGCCGGCACGCGTCCGGCCTGACCATGTCCGATCTTTTCGACCAGCCGCCCGCGGCCGGGTCCGAGCGCTCTTCGCGCCGCGCGGCGAAGTCCGCGGAAGCCTTCCGCACCATCAGCGAAGTGGCGCAGGAGCTCGAAGTGCCGCAGCACGTGCTGCGCTTCTGGGAATCGCGCTTTCCGCAGGTGAAGCCGCTGAAGCGCGCCGGCGGCAGGCGCTATTACCGTCCCGACGATGTCGTGCTGCTGCGCCGCATCCGCCAATGCCTCTACGATCAGGGCTATACCATCAAAGGCGTGCAGAAGCTGCTGCGCGAAGGGGCGCTCAAGGGGGAAGGCGCCATGCCGCGCGCGCCGTCGGCGGCGGCCGCAATCGCCGCGCCGCCGCCGCGCAGCAAGGAGGCCAATCCGCGCACGCTGCTGCTCGAGATCAGGCGCGAGCTGCAGGAGCTGCGCGATCTCCTCAAAAAGCGCGGGCGCTAGCCGGGCGAGGCGTTGCGCCGGCGCGGGGCAGCACCTATAGTCGCGCGCACCGGTCGGGCATTAGCGCAGCCTGGTAGCGCACCAGCATGGGGTGCTGGGGGTCGTCAGTTCGAATCTGACATGCCCGACCAGTTTTCTTGCAAAATCAGATGGTAGGCGTCTTGACTTCGACTAGTGTCGGAAGCGGCCGCGGCGCCGACGCGGCGCGTCCGGCGGCGGCCTTGCGCCCGGCTTCGGTGAGCTTGCAGACGAGCCAGTCGGGCTTGATCGGGTTGCTGAACCAGGGCTCGGCCCAACCCTGCTCGATGCAGGCCTGGACGGTGCGGGGATCGATCTGCTGGCCCTGCCCGTCGAAGAGCGGCAGCTTGCCGCCGGGCTGGTCGAGGCCGCGGCGCAACCAAGCGCGCTGCACCGGGCTCGGCATCGGCTTCCGGGCGACCTGGAACTCGCTCATCGCGGGGCTCCTTCCCTCGCTGTCGCGCAGCGGCGATGGTAAGCGCCATCGGCACGGTTGGCCAAGCTTTAAGAATCGGAGGTTTCGATGGCGGTGATGGTCGTCTACGTCACCACGGGAGACGCCGCCGAGGCGCTCGGCATCGGCCGGGCGGTGGTCGCGGCGCGGCTCGCCGCCTGCGCCAACATCCTTTCCGGCATGCGCTCGGTCTATCGCTGGCAGGGCAAGGTGCAGGACAGCGACGAGGCGGTGCTCGTGCTCAAGACCACCGAGGCGCAGCTCGAGCCGCTGATCGCGCGGGTGAAGGCGCTCCATTCCTACGACTGCCCCTGCATCGAGGCGCTGCCGGTGACGGGCGGCTACCAGCCCTTCCTCGACTGGGTGGCGCAGGAGACGCAAGGCAGCCCTGCGGGCGAGAGCGACGGGTTGTCCGATGGCGGCTGACATGCCAGCCTGGGCGCCGGACAAGCTACGGAGTGCCGGATGAGCAAGCGGTCGGCCCGTCTCGCTCTCTTCTTCGCCAATGCCGGGCATGTGACGACGCATCTGCTGATGCTGCTCTACCCGACGGTGGTGCTGGCGCTGGAGAAGCGTTTCGCGCTGAGCTATGGCGAGCTCATGCTGCTGTCGCTGCCCGGCACCGTGCTCTACGGCGCCGGCGCGCTGCCGGCGGGCTTCCTCGGCGACCGCTGGAGCGCCGAGCGCATGATGGTGCTGTTCTATCTCGGCAGCGGGCTCGCGGCGATCGCCACCGGGCTCGCGACCGGCCCGCTCGGCATCGGCATCGGCCTCGGTTTCATCGGCCTCTTCGGCTCGATCTACCATCCCGTCGGCATCGCCTGGCTGGTGCGCAACGCCGAGAATCGCGGCCGCATCCTGGGCTGGAACGGCATCTTCGGCAGCATCGGCGTCGGCATCGCGCCGGCGACGGCGGGCGCGCTGACGCAATGGATCGACTGGCGCGCCGCCTTCCTGCTGCCGGGCGCGGTGGCGCTCGCGCTCGGCCTGGCGCTGGCGGTGCTGGTGAAAAGCGGCGCGGTGGTGGCGGCCAAGACCGACCTGAAGCCGCAGCCCGAGCCCGCCCGTCACGAAGTGATGCGCGCCTTCTTCGCGCTCTCCGTCACCATGCTCGCCGCCGGCATCATCTATCAGTCGATGACCGTGGCGCTGCCCAAGCTCTTCGAAGAGCGCCTCGCCGGCCTGATCGGCGGCAGCACGCTGGGCGCCGGCGGCTTCGCCAGCCTGGTCTTCGCCGAAGGCATGGTGCTGCCGCTCCTGGGCGGCTGGCTCGCCGACCGCTACTCGCTGAAGTGGGTCTATGTCGCGAGCTGGGCGCTGGCGGTGCCGGTCTTCCTGGTGACGGTCCGGCTCTTCGATCTGCCGCTCTTCGCCGCCACCATGGTGATCTTCTCGCTGATGTCGATGGTGGCGCCGACCGAGAACGCGCTGCTGGTGCGCTACACGCCGGGCCGCTGGCGCGCCACCGCCTTCGGCGCCAAGTTCGTGCTGTCGCTGGGCGTCGCCGCGCTGGGCGTGCCGCTGGTCGCGTTCATCTATGACCGAACCGGCGATTTCGCCTGGCTTTTTGCGGTGCTCGGCGCCTTTGCCGCGATCATCGTCGCCGCCGGAATGTTCCTGCCGCGCGACGGCGAGAGCGTCGCCGAGGCGGCCGAGGCGGCGCCCGCCGAATGAGCATCGTCATCGACCGCATCGACCATTTCGTGCTGACGGTGCGCGACCTCGAGGCGTCGCTCCGCTTCTACGAGCGCGTGCTCGGCGCGCGCATCGTGCCGCCGCCGGGCGGACGCGGCCCGACCGCGGTTGCCTTCGGCCGGCAGAAGATCAACCTCCATGTCACGGGCAAAGAGTTCGAGCCCAAGGCGACGCATCCGACGGTCGGCGCCGGTGATTTCTGCCTCATCACCGAGCAGCCGGTCGAGAGCGTGGTCGCGCATCTCAAGGCGTGCGGCGTCGCCATCGAGGTCGGACCAGTGCCGCGCTTCGGCGCGCTGGGCAAGATGACCAGCGTCTATTTCCGCGATCCCGACGGCAATCTCGTCGAAGTGGCCACGTACGAGTAGGGGCGGGGCCGGCTTTCGCGGTTGCCCGCGCAACCGCTGGCGCCGGCGAGCGACCGCGCGAAGCGCGGCGCGGGGGCTTTCGCGGTTGCTCCGCAACCGCTGTCGCCCGGGCGCGACGACGCCTGCGGCGTCGCGCGGGGTTTCCCGTGAAACATCGGCGGGATACCGGGGTGCCACGGTGTCAAGCGGAATCGTCGGGGAGGGGCCTACGTCACTGGTGTACGTCAGTGAGATTCTTTCGCCGCTACCCCAGTGACGTAGTCGGCCGCCGCTTCAGTTGCTTCACGATGTCAAAGAGCACGCTGGGCAAGACTAGCACCGGACCCCTCAGCGCCCGCGGCTCTATTTCAGCTCGGGAAAATCCTCTTCCCAGAATTCCAGCGCGCCGCGGCGGTTGCCGCCGCGCGCCTCGGCCTCGTTGCGGCGCAGCTCGACGCGGCGGATCTTGCCGGAGATGGTCTTGGGCAGCTCGGCGAACTCGAGCCGGCGCACGCGCTTGAAGGGCGCAAGCCCGTCGCGCAGATGGCGGAAGATCGAGAGCGCCGTCTCGCGGTCGGGCCTGGCCCCGGGCGCCAGCGCGATGAAGGCCTTGGGCACGGCGAGACGCATCGGGTCGGGCGAGGGCACCACCGCGGCCTCGGCCACCGCGGGATGCTCGATCAGCGCGCTTTCCAGCTCGAACGGGCTGATGCGATAGTCGCTGGCTTTGAACACGTCGTCGGCGCGGCCGACATAGGTGAAATAGCCGTCCGCGTCGCGCATCGCCACGTCGCCGGTGCGATAGACCGGCCCGGCGAGCGGCTGGATCGCGCCATCGTCGGCCTGATAGCCCTGCATCAGCCCGAGGGGCCGCGGCTCCAGCAGCAGGCTGATCTCGCCTTCGCTCGCCTCCTTGCCCTCGGCGTCGAGGAGCGTCACGCGATAGCCGGGCAGCGGCCGGCCCATCGCTCCCGGCTTTACCTTCTGGCCGGGGCTGTTGCCGATCTGCGCCGTGGTCTCGGTCTGGCCGTAGCCGTCGCGGATGGTCAGGCCCCAGGCGGATTTGACGCGCTCGATGACCTCGGGATTGAGCGGCTCGCCGGCGCCGATGAGCTGCTTCAGCCGCATCTTCCACCGGCCGAGATCCTCCTGGATCAGCATGCGCCACACGGTGGGCGGCGCGCAGAAGGTGGTGACGCCGCAGCGGGCGATGGTGTCGAGCAGGAACTTCGCGTTGAAGCGCGGCTGATTGACCATGAAGACGGTGGCGCCGGCGTTCCACGGCGCGAAGAAGCAGCTCCAGGCATGCTTCGCCCAGCCCGGCGAGGAGATGTTGAGATGGATGTCGCCCGGCTCCACGCCGAGCCAGTACATGGTAGAGAGATGGCCGACGGGATAGCTCTGGTGGCTGTGCAGCACCAGCTTCGGCTTCGCCGTCGTGCCCGAGGTGAAGTAGAGCAGCAGCGGGTCGCTCGCCCTGGTCTCGCTCTCCGGCGCGAAAGCGGCGGAAGCGGCATAGGCGTCCTCCCAGCGATGCCAGCCGGGCGCGTCGCCGCCGACGGCGATGCGGCTGTAGTCGCCGGGCAGCTCCGCGAACTTCGCCGCATTGTCGGCGCCGGTGACGACGTGGCGCACCCGGCCGCGGGCGAAGCGGTCAGCAAGGTCGTTGCGGGTGAGCAAGGTGGTCGCCGGCACGATGACCGCGCCGAGCTTCATCGAAGCCAGCATGCATTCCCACAGCGGCGCGACATTGCCGAGCATGAGCAGGACGCGGTCGCCGCGCTTGACGCCAAGGGCACGCAGGAAGTTGGCGGCGCGGTCGCTGCGCTCCTTGAGCTCTGCGAAGCTCAGCCTGGTCTCGGCGCCGCCCTCGTTGACGAGCCACAGCGCCGGGCGCGGATTGCCGGATGCCAGCACGTCGAAATGATCGAGCGCCCAATTGAACCGGTCGAGCGCCGGCCAGCGGAAGCCGCGATAGGCCGCGTCGTAGTCGTCACGGTGGCGCAACAGGAAATCGCGCGCCTCGAGGAATGCGGTGGCATCGGCCGGCATCGTTGACCCTCCCTTCCTTGCGGCGGGCCGTCGCGCGCGGCGCGACCCGTCCTGCGCTTGCGCCCATGCTCAGCGCGCTTCTATCGCCTTCTCCAGCGCCTGGTCGAGATCGCCGATGATGTCGGCGATGCTTTCGATGCCGATCGAGAGCCGCACCACATCGGGCCCGGCGCCGGCGGCGGTCTGCTGCTCGGCGCTGAGCTGGCGGTGCGTCGTCGAGGCAGGATGGATGAT
>JASHTP010000021.1 GCA_030040495.1 Alphaproteobacteria bacterium | reverse complement strand
CGCGGCGGCGCAGCTGGCGCGCGCTGCTGCGGCGCGACCGGCGGCTGACCGCGGCGATCGCGGTGGCGGTCTTCGCCGCGATGTGGGTCCCGGTCCGGCAGTCGGCGCTGGCGCCGGCCGAGATCGTGCCGCTCGACCCGACGGTGGTGCGCGCGCCGCTCGACGGCGTCATCGACCACATCGTCGTCCAGCCCAACCAGCAGGTGGCCTCCGGCCAGCTGCTGCTGACGCTCGATCCCGGCAAGGTGCAGAACCGCCTCGAGGTGGCGCAAAAGGCGCGCGACGTGGCCGAGGCCGAGTACCGCCAGGCGGCGCAGCAGGCGCTCTTCGACGACAAGAGCCGCCAGCAGCTCGCCATCCTCAAGGGCCGCCTGGAGCAGCGCCAGGCCGACGTCGCCTATGCGCAATCGCTGCTCGCCCGCCTCCAGGTCAAGGCCGACCGGCCGGGCATCGCCGTCTTCGACGACCCCAACGACTGGACCGGCCGGCCGGTGACGGTCGGCGAGCGCATCCTCACCATCGCCGACCCGGCCAAGGCGGAGATCGAGGTGCGGCTGCCGGTGGCCGACGCGATCAATCTCGATCCCGGCGCGGAGATCGCGCTCTTCCTCAACATCGCGCCCGAGCGCCTCATCGATGCGCGGCTGCGCTATGCCAGCTACGAGGCGACGGTGGGGCCGGACGGCGCGCTCTCCTATCGCCTCAAGGCAAGCATCACCGACCCCGGACTGCCGCCGCGCATCGGCCTCAAGGGCACCGCCAAGATCTATGGCCGGCGCGTCAGCCTGTTCTATTTCATCATGCGCCGCCCGCTGGCGGTGCTGCGCCAGATGGCGGGCCTGTGACCGCGCAGCTCGCCTTCGCCGCGCGGCCGGCGCCGCTGCCGGTGCTGCGCGAGGAGATCGCGCTCCATCCCGGCCCGGCGGCGCTCGACGGCTCGCCGACCTGGACGCTGCACGATCCCGCGCGCAACCAGTTCTACCGCATCGGCTGGCGCGAGTTCGAGATCCTGTCGCGCTGGGATTCCGGCGACGCGGCGCGCCTCATCGAGCGGCTCGAGCGGGAGACGACGCTCGAGGTCGAGCCCGAGGAGGTGCAGGAGGTGGCGCAGTTCCTCTTCGCCCACAGCCTGGTCGCCAACCACGGCCCCGAAGGCACGCGCCAGCTCCTGGCCAAGGCGCAGCGCTACAAGCACCATTGGGCGATGTGGCTGCTCAAGAATTATCTGTTCCTGCGCATGCCGCTGCTGCGGCCGGACCGCTGGCTCGACCGCGCCTATCCGCACATCGCCTGGGTCTACACCGCCGCCTTCCGCCGCGCCGTCATCGCCACCGCGCTCCTCGCCCTCTACCTCGTCGCCCGCCGCTGGGACGAGTTCGTCGACACCTTCAGCTATCTCTTCTCGATCGAGGGCGCGATCTGGTTCGCCCTGGCGCTGACCGCGATGAAGGTGGTGCACGAGCTCGGCCACGCCTTCACCGCCAAGCGCTATGGCTGCCGCGTGCCGAGCATGGGCGTGGCGCTGCTGGTGATGTGGCCGGTGCTCTATACCGACGTCACCGAGAGCTGGAAGCTCGCCTCGCGCCGCCAGCGCCTCGCCGTCGGTCTCGCCGGCGTCACCGCGGAGATGATCTGCGCGGTTTTCGCCACGCTCGCCTGGAGCTTCCTGCCGCCGGGGCCGCTGCGCGGCGCCGCCTTCATCCTCGCCACCAGCACCTGGATTTCGACGCTGCTGCTCAATCTGAGCCCGTTCATGCGCTACGACGGCTATTTCGTGCTGTCGGACTGGCTCGAGATGCCGAACCTGCACATGCGCGCCTTCGCCGTCGCGCGCTGGTGGCTGCGCGAGACGCTGCTGAAGCTCGGCGAGCCGCCGCCCGAGGATCTGCCGCCGGGGCGGCGCCGCTTCCTCATCGTCTTCTCCTTCGCCACCTGGACCTATCGCGTCCTGCTGTTCCTCGGCATCGCCGCGATCGTCTACCACTTCGCCATCAAGGCGGTGGGCATCGCCATGGGAGCGGTCGAGCTGGTCTATTTCCTGGTGCGGCCGGCCTGGATGGAGGCGTTGGCGCTGTGGCGGCTGCGCGACCGGCTGCATCTCGGCCCGCGGCCGCTCGCCACGCTCGCCGGCCTCGCCGGAGTGCTGCTGTTGCTGCTGCTGCCGTGGCGCAGCTCGGTCGAGGCGCCGGCGCTGCTCAAGAGCGCCGACGTCGAGGCGGTGTTCGCGCCGGACGAGGGCGCGCAGGTGACCGAAATCCTGACGCGGGACGGCGCCACGGTGGCGCAGGGCGCGCCGCTCGTCATGCTGGCCTCGCCCGACCTCGCCTATCAGCTCGGCCAGGCCAAGGCCGATCTCGCGCTCGTCGAATGGCAGCTCTCGGCGCAGGGCGTCTCGCCCGACCTGCTGGCGCAGAGCCGCGTCACCGCGCACGAATACGAGGCGGCGCTCGCCGCCTATCGCAGCCTCGCCGACGAGAGGGCGAAGCTCGAGGTCAAGGCGCCGATCGCCGGCCGCGTCGTCGATCTCGGCGAGAGCTTGCGCCCGGGCGAATGGCTGGCGGCGCGCGAGCAGCTGCTGGCGGTGATCGATCCCGACCATGCGGCGGTCGAGGCCTATGTCGCGGAATCCGACCTGGCGCGGATCAAGGTCGGCACCGCCGCCACCTTCTATCCCGAAGGCGGCTGGGGCGAGAAGCTGGCGGCGCGGGTGGTCCGCATCGAACGCGCCGGCACCCGCCTTCTCGCCGAACCCTACCTCGCTTCGCGCTTCGGCGGCGATATCCCGGTGCGCGAGGTGAAGCAGGGCGAGTGGGTGCCGGAGAACTCGGTCTATCGCGTGACACTCGAGCCCGTCCGCCCGGTGGCGGCGCCGAGCCGGGTGCTGCGCGGCAGCGTCGTGCTGAGCGGCGCGGCGGAAAGCCTGGCGCTGCGCGCCTGGCGCCGCATCCTCGCGGTGGCGGTGCGCGAGACCGGGCTTTAGCCCAGCCTGGCGCGGCCGATTGAGCCAGATCAATGCGGAAAATTCCGCCGGGGATGCTCATATCGTCTTCGGCACGTTCGCCCGGCGACGGAAGCGGGCCAGAGGCTCCCGCGACCTCGCCCAGCCCGAGCAGGAGGATCCGATGGACACAGGGAAGAAGCCGGAAACGGAGACGACCTCTCCGATGGAGCAATTCTCGACCTTCATCCGCGGCCTGAAGCTGCCGGAGGTCGACGTGAACGAGATCATGG
>JASHTP010000264.1 GCA_030040495.1 Alphaproteobacteria bacterium | reverse complement strand
AAGACGCCGAAGGCCGAGGCGAAATAGGGCGCCATGATGCCGAGCAGCGTATCGTAGAGGTGCAGCGACACCAGGGTCGCGAGGTTGGGCACGATCAGCAGCGGCGGCACCAGCAGCAGCTGCAGCAGGAAGGCGGCGAAGAGCAGGTCCCGGCCGGGGAAGCGGAGGCGCGCGAAGGCGTAGCCGGCCATGCTGATGGTCACCAGCTGCACCGCCAGGATGCCGCCGCACATGATCAGCGTGTTGAGGTACCAGAGCGGGAAGCTGCCGCTCTGCCAGGCTTCGGCGAAATTGCCGAGGCCGAAGGGGCCCGCCGGCGTGAGCGAGGCGATGTCGGCGGGGACGCCCGGGCGCAGCGACGCCACCGCCATCCAGGCGAAGGGCACCGCCCACAGCAAGGCCGCCGCGCTGACGGCGAGGAGGCGCAGCAGGCGGGCGTCAGCTCTCATAGTGAGTCCCGCGCTCGAGCATGCGGAAGGAGACCAGCGACACCGCGAGCAGCACGGCGACGCTGACCACGGTCGCCGCGGCGGCGAGGCCGAAATCGTAGTTCTGCGCCGCCTGCTGATAGATGTAGTAGAGCAGCAGGTTGGTGGCGTCCGACGGGCCGCCCAAGGTCAGGGTCACGACATGGTCGACCTGGACCAGCGCATTGACCAGCGCCACCGGCACGACGAAGGCGAAGGTCGGCCCGAGCATCGGCAAGGTGACGCTGCGCAGGCGGCGCCAGGGGCCGGCGCCGTCGATCTTGGCGGCATCGAGCAGCTCCTGCGGCACGCCGGCGAGGCCGGCGAGGAAGAACAGCATGTAGTAGCCGGTGTTCTTCCACACCGTGATCGCGATCACCGAGCCCAGCGCAAGGTCGGGATCGCCGAGCCAGTTGACCATGCCCAGCCCGAAGCGGGCGAGGTAGAAATCGATGAGCCCGTCGCCGGGCAGCATCAGGAAGCTGAACAAGGCGGCGGCCGCGACCAGCGGGATCAGCAGCGGCATGACGACGAGCGTGCGCAAAATGGCGTTCGCCCGGCTGGCTTCCCTGAGCCCGAGCGCGAGCGCCAGGGCCAGCACCAGGCTCGGGCCGATCGTGCCCGCGGCATAGACGAGATTGTTCCAGGCGGCGCGGGCGAAATGCGGGTCGGCGAAAAGGCGCTGGTAATTGCCGAGGCCGAGAGAGTTGTCGCCCGAGAAGCGCCCGACCAGCAGCGACTGGCCCAGCACGCGCAGCACCGGCCAATAGGTGAAGAGCAGCAGGAAGAAGAGCGACGGCGCGAGCAGCAGCGCCGCTGGAAGGTAGCGGTCGCGCCGTCGCCGTCCCGCGAGCGCGACGGAAGCACCGCGCGGGGAAGCTGGTTGCATGGCCAAAGAGGTCGTCACACGCCGGTCTCTAGCAACGCTCTATGACGGTCTGGTGACAGTCAAGAGGCGGGTTTGCGGCGACGGGCAATGAGCTCGTCAATTCGTTTGGATCAAGTCAGTGCGTCCTTCGACTGCTCGCTGCGCTCGCGCTCAGGATGAGGAAATTTTCTTTATGCCATAAAGAATTTACCTCACCCTGAGCCTGTCGAAGGGCGCAGTTGCGTTCATGCAGCGGAGATTTGCTACCCCCGCACCGCCCGCCAGAGGCGCTCCGGCGTTGCCGGCATGTCGATGGCGGCGCCGCCCAGCGCGTCGGCGAGCGCGTTGATGACCGCAGGCGGCGCGCCGATGGCGCCGGCCTCGCCCGCGCCCTTGATGCCGAGCGGGTTGGTGCGGCAGGGGATCGGGTTCCAGCGGAAATCGATCGCGGGCAGGTCGCCGGCGCGCGGCATGGCGTAGTCGGTGAAGGAGCCGGAAAGGAGCTGGCCGTCGCCGTCATAGACGGTGCGCTCCAGCAGCGCCTGGCCGATGCCCTGGGCGATGCCGCCATGCACCTGGCCGCCGAGCAGCAGCGGGTTGATCACCGCGCCGAAATCGTCGACCACGGTGTAGCGCTCAATCGCCACCGTCCCGGTCTCGGGGTCGAGCTCGAGCTCGCAGACATGGCAGCCGTTGGGGAAGGTGGCGACCTCCGGTGCAAATTCCGCCTCGCCCGACAGTGGCTCGGGCGCGGCGCGCGCCACGGCGAAGATATCGATGCTGCGGTCGGTGCCGGCGACGGTATAGCGCCCGTCGCCGAACTCGATGTCGGCGGATGCCGCTTCGAGCAGGTCGGCGGCGAGGCGCTTGCCCTTGTCGATCACCACATCCGCGGCCTGGCGCGAGGCGACGCCGCCCACCGGCACCGAGCGCGAGCCGCCGGTGAAGCTGCCGGCCTTCATCGCCGCCGTGTCGCCCTGGCGCAGATTGATTTTCTCGAAGGGGATGCCGAGCCGCTCGGCGACGATCTGGGCATAGGCGGTCTCGTGCCCCTGCCCGTTCGATTGCGTGCCGACGAAAAGGGTGACGCTGTCGTCGCGCTCGAGGCGGAGCAACGCGGGCACGCCGGGCGCGCCGCCGCAGACCTCGATGTAGTAGCTGAGGCCGATGCCGCGCTTCTTGCCGCGCCGCGACGCCGCCGCCTTGCGCGCGGCAAAGCCGGCCCAGTCCGCCGCCTCCAGCGCCTTCGCCAGATTG
>JASHTP010000263.1 GCA_030040495.1 Alphaproteobacteria bacterium | reverse complement strand
CGGCGTTAACCATGATTAGTGGATTTCCTTGCCCGGCAATACCCGACGGAGGTAGAGTCCGCCTTCAGCCTGCAGGAGTCGGCGAGGATGCAGATCGTACCGGGATCCGGCATTGCCCAGCCGGCGCCGAGCGTGGCGCCGCAGGCAGTTCCCGTCGCCGGGCCCGCCGCGCCCGCGGCGCCGATCGAGCCGGCGCGGCGCGTCACCGCCAATCGCGACGGCGGCCGCGGCGATCTGCAGACGGAGCAGCGCGCGCAGAAGACCCCGCTTCCCTCGCAAACCCGCGGCCGTTTGCTCGACCTCTTCGTCTGAGGCGGCGCGCCGCCGCCGGCGCGGGGTAGCGATGTCGACCCCGCCCACCGGCCGCGGCCCCAGCGTCCTCGCCGTCCCCGAAGGCGACAACCGGGAGCGCATGGTCTGCCCGGATTGCGGCTTCATCAACTACGAGAACCCGAAGATCGTGGTCGGCGCCGTCTGCCTGTGGCAGGAGCGCTTCCTGCTGTGCCGCCGCGCCATCAATCCGCGCCGCGGCTACTGGACCCTGCCGGCGGGCTTCCTCGAGCTGCAGGAATCGACTCCGGCGGGCGCGATGCGCGAGGCCTGGGAAGAGGCGCAGGCGCGGATCGCCATCGACGGGCTGCTCGCCATCTACGACATTCCGCGCATCAGCCAGGTGCAGATCATCTATCGCGCGCATCTGGAGACGCCCGATTTCGCCGCCGGACCCGAGAGCCTCGAGGTGAAGCTCTTCGCCTGGGAGGAGATCCCCTGGGAGGAGCTCGCCTTCCCCTCGGTGCGCTGGGCGCTCGACCATTACCGCGACTGCCTCGTCACCGGCAATTTCACCGCGCGCGGCACGCCGGAATAGGAAGGCCCGGCGCAAAGCCGCGGCGCCCCTCGCCGCGATGCGCCGCTGTCATGCCGAAACCGCCGGGAGGGGCCTGACCCACCGGGGTACGCCCGTGGAACATTTTTCGCCGTGATCCAGTGGAACACGGCGCGACGCCGCGACGGCGGCGGCTTCGGCAGGGCGGCCCGCGAACCGGGAGAGACGCATTTCCCTGCGATCGGAAGCCGCGCTAGCCTTGGCCCGACCAGATCCAAAGGGAGAAGAGCCATGGCCGGGAAGAACATGCAGGTGCTGCTCGCGAGCCGTCCCGCAGGCTGGGTGAAAGAGAGCGACTTCCGCATCGTCGAGACCGAGATCCCGACGCCGGGCGAGGGCCAGGTGCTGGTCAAGAACCTCTACCTGTCGCTCGATCCCTACATGCGCGGCCGGATGAACGATCAGCGCTCCTACGCCGCCAAGGTCGAGATCGGCCAGGTCATGACCGGCGAGACCGTGGGCGAGGTGGCGGAGAGCCGGAACCCGAAGTACCGTGCCGGCGACATCGTGGCGGGCCGCGTCGGCTGGCAGAACTACGCGCTCTCCGACGGCAGCGAGCTGCGCAAGCTCGATCCCAAGCTGGTGCCGATCTCGACTTATCTCGGCGTCGTCGGCATGCCCGGCGTCACCGCCTGGATCGGGCTCAACGACATCGGCCAGCCGAAGCCGGGCGAGACGGTGGTGGTCTCGGCCGCCTCGGGCGCGGTCGGCAGCGTCGTCGGGCAGCTCGCCAAGGCCAAGGATTGCCGCGTCGTCGGCGTTGCCGGCGGCAAGGCGAAATGCGACTTCGTGGTGCAGGAGCTGGGCTTCGACGCCTGCGTCGATCACCGCACCGGCGACTGGCAGCAGGCGCTCGCGGCCGCGACGCCCAAGGGCATCGACGTCTATTTCGAGAATGTCGGCGGGGCCCTGCTCGACGCGGTGCTGCTGCGCTGCAACCCCTTCGCGCGCATTCCGCTCTGCGGCATGGTCTCGCAATACAACGCCGTCGACCGCTATGGCGTGCAGAACCTGATGATGGCGGTCGGCATGCGCATCCGGCTGCAGGGCTTCATCGTCTCCGACCACATGGCGCGCTGGCCCGAGGCGCTGAAGGAGCTGGGCCAAGGGGTGCGCGACGGCCGGATCAAGTACCGCGAGACGGTGACCGAAGGGCTCGCCAGCGCGCCGCGCGCCTTCATCGGGCTGCTCAAGGGCGAGAATTTCGGCAAGCAGCTGGTCAAGCTGGCATGAGGCCGGAAAAGATGGATATCAAACCATCGGCCGCGCGCGTCATTGCTCCGGGCAGGTGCCGGCCGGTATAGTGGCGCGCGCAACAACGCCCCGGAACGAACCAAGGGCATGATCGGGAGGGAGGAGCGATGACGAGCAGATTTGGCGTGGTGACGCTGGCGGCGGCGATCGCCGCGGCGCTGGCGGCGGCGTCGGCGTCGGCGGAGACGATCAAGGTCGGCGTGATCCTGACCTATTCCGGTCCGGCGGCCTCGCTCGGCGACCAGATCGACAAGGGCATGAGCCTCTACATCAAGGAGCACGGGCACGATCTGCCGCAGGGCGTGTCGCTCGAGCTGATCCGGCGCGACGATACCGGCCTCAATCCCGCGACGGCCAAGCGGCTGGCGCAGGAGCTGATCACCCGCGACCACGTCAATTTCCTCGCCGGGCTGATCTGGTCGCCCAACGCGCTGGCGATCGCGCCGCTCAGCGCCGAGGCCAAGGTGCCGACCATCTCCAGCAACGCCGCGGCGGTGAATTTGACGCGGCTCTCGCCCTATGTGGCGCGCGTCTCCTTCACGCTGTGGCAGGAGTGCCTGCCGTTCGGCAAATGGGCGGCGACCAAGGGCGGCTTCAAGAAGGTCTATATCGCGGTCAGCGATTTCGCGCCCGGCCACGAGGCGGCCGACGCCTTCTCGAAGGGCTTCAAGGACGCCGGCGGAGAGATCGTCGACAGCGTCGCCATCCCGGTGAAGGATCCGGACTTCGTGCCCTACCTGCAGCGCGTCAAAGACGCCAAGCCCGACGCGGTCTTCGTCTTCGTGCCATCGGGCAAGCAGGCGACGGCGCTGATGAAGGCCTATAGCGACCTCAACATGAAGGCGGCCGGCATCAAGATCATCGGCTCGCAGGACATGGTGCCGGACGAGGAGCTGCCCAACATGGGCGACGAGCCGCTCGGCGTCATCACCGTCGGCACCTATTCCAACGCCGCGACGCGCCCGGCCAACAAGGCCTACGTCGCCGCCTGGAAGCGCGAATATGGCGACAAGACGCCGCCGGGCTTCATGTCGGTCGGCGGCTGGGACGCGATGGCGGCGATCTTCTCGGCGATCAAGGCGACCGGCGGCCATCCCGACCCGGACAAGGTGATGGCGGCGCTCGCCGGCTGGAAGAATCCGGACAGCCCGCGCGGCGAGATCATGATCGATCCCGAGACGCGCGACATCGTGCAGCACATCTATATCCGCCGCGTCGAGAAGGTCGGCGGGCATCTCGCCAACATCGAGTTCGAGACGCTGCCGATGACCAAGGATCCGTGGAAAGAGCTGAACCCGCCGAAGAACTAGCGGCCCGGTGACGGTGGCTGAAGCGCTCTTCTTCCCCCTCGCTCCGCACCTGACCTCGCCGCTTTCCCCGCCGGGGAGCGCGGAGAGGAAGGGACCCGGCGCCGTGCGCCGGGAGGGTGAGGAGTGAAGGGCGCGACGCCGACGCGGCCGCTTCCCTCACCGCCGGTTGCCGCATCGTGAGCGCGATCCTCGCCGCGATCGTCAGCATCGCGTTCCACGGGCTCGCCTATGCGATGGTGCTTTACCTGATCTCGGTCGGGCTCTCCGTCACCATGGGGCTGATGGGCTTCGTCAATCTGGCGCATGGCGTGTTCGCCGCCGCGGGCGGCTTCGTCATGACCAGGCTGATGAACGGCTACGGCGTGCCCTTCCCGCTCGCCGTCGCCGCCGCCTTCCTCGCCGTGGGCGCCGGCAGCATGGTGCTCGAGCGGCTGCTCTACCGCCGGCTCTACGGCGCCGACGAGCTGTCGCAGGTGCTGATGTCGGTGGGGCTCATCTTCATGTCGGTGGCGGCGGCGAAATTCCTGTGGGGGCCTCTGGCGCAGCCGATGACGCCGCCCGCCTATCTCAGCGGCCAGCTCGATCTGGGATTCCGCGCCTTTCCCGCCTATCGCAGCTTCCTCATCGTCGCCGGCGCGGTGGTGGTGACGCTGCTCTGGCTCGGCCTCGAGCGCACGCGCTTCGGCGCGCGCATCCGCGCCGCGGTCGACAATCGCCGCATGGCGCAGTCGATCGGCATCGACACCGGGCGGCTCTTCACCTGGACCTTCGCGCTGGGCAGCGCGCTCGCCGCGCTGGGCGGCGCGCTCGGCGCCGACATCTTGGCGATCGATCCGGCCTATGCGCTGGAGCATCTCGTCTATTTCCTGATCGTCGTCGCCGTGGGCGGCCTCGGCAGCATCCGCGGGCCGTTCTTCGCCGCGCTGCTGCTCGGCATCGCCGACACCGGCTTCAAGTATCTGCTGCCGGAATTCGGCGCCTTCTTCATCTACGCCCTGACGCTCGCCATCCTGCTGTGGCGGCCGCAGGGTCTGTTCGGGCGCGTCTGATGCGCGCCGATGCGGTCGGCGGCGCGGCGCCGCAAGCAGTCGAGGCGCTGGCGCGCGCTCACCGGCTGAAGCCGTGGGAGCTGGCGCCGTGGCTCGCCGCCATCGCCGCCTATTTCCTCTTCCCGAGCTATCTGCCGCTTGGCGCGCAGATCCTGATCGCCATCCTGTTCACCCTGTCGATCGACCTGATCCTGGGATATGCCGGGATCGTCACC
Source organism: Alphaproteobacteria bacterium (assembly GCA_030040495.1). GTDB lineage: Bacteria > Pseudomonadota > Alphaproteobacteria > ATCC43930 > CGMCC-115725 > DAHUYF01. The sequence goes on along the minus strand of JASHTP010000263.1, from coordinate 2,254 downwards.
TTGGGCCAGTCCGCCTTCTTCGGCGCCGGCGCCTATACCGCCGGGCTGCTCGCCGCCCATGGCTGGGGCGAGCCGATCAGCGGGCTCGCCGCCGCCGCCGCCGTCGCCGGCCTGCTCGGCCTCGCCAGCGGCGCCGTCATCCTGCGCACCCGGGGGCTGAGCCTGCTGATGCTCACCCTGGTGATCGCCGAGATGCTGCAGGAGGCGGCGAACAAGGCCGGCGACATCACCGGCGGCGCCGACGGGCTGCAGGGGATGGAAGTGTGGCCGCTGCTCGGCCATTTCGAGTTCGGCCTCTTCGGGCGCACCGCCTATGTCTATTGCCTGGTCGTGCTGTTCCTCCTCTGGCTGGTGGCGCGCCGCATCGTCCATTCACCCTTCGGCCGCTCGCTCACCGGCATCCGCGAGAACGAGGCGCGCATGCACGCCATCGGCTCGCCGGTGTTTCGCCGGCGGCTCGTCATCTACGCCTTCGCCGCGGCGCTGTCCGGCATCGCCGGCGCGCTGCTCGCCGAGACGACGCAGTTCGTCGGTCTCGATTCGCTGGGCTTCGAGCGTTCGGGCTCGGCCCTCATCATGCTCATCATCGGCGGCGTCGGCCGGCTCTATGGGCCGTTCATCGGCGTGCCGCTCTACATGGTCGCGCAGGACCGCTTCGCCCAGGCCGATCCGGTCTATTGGGATTTCTGGATCGGCCTGCTGCTGATCATCGTCGTCGTCTTCGCGCGCGGCGGCCTGCTCGGCCTCGCCGAGCGGCTGCTGCGCCGGCGCGGGAGGAAGCCGTGAGCGCCGCCCTCGAGACCAGGGGCCTGTGCAAGAATTTCGGCGCCCTCGCGGTGGCCAACGCCATCGATTTCCGCCTCGAGCGCGGCGCGCGCCACGCGCTCATCGGCCCCAACGGCGCCGGCAAGACCACCTTCGTCAATCTCGTCACCGGCGCGCTCCGCCCCAGCGCCGGCCGCATCCTCATCGACGGCGGCGACGTCACCGCGCTGCCGCAGGCGCAGCGCGTCAAGCGCGGCCTCGCCCGCACCTTCCAGCTCAACACGCTGTTCCGCGGCCTCAGCGTGCTCGAAAATGTCTGCCTCGCCATCGGCGAGCGGCTCGGCGTCGCCGGCGACATGCACCGCCCGGCCGGCTCGCGCCGCATCGTCATCGACGAGGCCTACGCCGCGCTCGAGCGTCTCGGCATCGCCGACGAGGCGCGGCGGCCGGTGCGCGAGCTGCCCTACGGTCGCCAGCGCCTGGTCGAGCTGGCGGTGGCGCTCGGGCTCGAGCCCAAGGTGCTGCTGCTCGACGAGCCCGCGGCCGGCGTGCCGTCGGCGGAGAGCGGCGTCATCGTCGACATCATCGAGAGCCTGCCCGCCGACATCGCGCTGCTCATCATCGAGCACGACATGGACCTCGTCTTCCGCCTGGCGCGGCGCATCACCGTGCTGGTCCAGGGCGCGGTGCTGGTCGAGGGCACGCCGCAGGAGATCGCCGGCGACGCGCGCGTGCGCGAAGTCTATCTCGGCGAGCGCGCATGAGCGCGCCGGCGATCGCGCTCGACGGCGTGCGCGCCGGCTACGGCGAGACGGTGGTGCTGGACGGCGTCTCGCTGGCGCTGCCGCGCAAGGGCACGCTGGCGCTGCTCGGGCGCAACGGCGTCGGCAAGAGCACGCTGCTCGCCACCATCATGGGCCACACCACCTTGCATGGCGGCGCGATCCGGCTCGACGGGCGCGACATCGGCGGCCTCGCGCCGCATCGCCGCGCCCGGCTCGGCCTCGCCTGGGTGCCGCAGGAGCGCGAGATCTTCCGCTCGCTGACGGTGGCGGAGAACCTCGCCGTCGCCGAGCGCCCCGGGCGCTGGACCCTGGCGCGCATCTACGATCTCTTTCCTTCCCTCGCCGAGCGGAGCGGCCATCACGGCAACGAGCTGTCGGGCGGCGAGCAGCAGATGCTGTCGATCGGCCGCGCGCTCATGGGCAACCCCGCGGCGCTGCTGCTCGACGAGCCGCTGGAGGGCCTCGCGCCGGTCATCGTCGACGTCGTGCTCAAGAGCATCGAGCGTCTGAAGCGCGAGGACGAGCTCGCCATCCTGCTCGTCGAGCAGCATGCGCGGCTCGCCCTGGCGGCGACCGAGCGCGCCCTCGTCCTCGATCGCGGCAAGGTGGTGCATGAGGGCGCCAGCCGCGAGCTGCTCGACGCGCCGGAGCGGCTCGCCGCGCTGATGGGCGTCGAGCGGCGAAGGCCGCCGGCCGGCCCCGCC
>JASHTP010000262.1 GCA_030040495.1 Alphaproteobacteria bacterium | reverse complement strand
GGGGTGGTGCACGTCGCGGACATGGACGACGAGATCGGCCTCGGTCACCTCTTCGAGCGTGGCGCGGAAGGCGGCGACGAGATGGGTGGGCAGGTCAGAGACGAAGCCCACCGTGTCCGACAGAATGGCCTGGCGCCCCGACGGCAGCGGCAGGCGGCGCATGGTGGGGTCGAGCGTGGCAAAGAGCTTGTCCTCGGCGACCACCGCCGCGCGCGTTAGCCGGTTGAACAAGGTCGACTTGCCGGCATTGGTGTAGCCCACCAGCGCCACCACCGGATAGGGCACGCGCTTGCGCGCGCCGCGATGCAGCGCGCGCGTGCGCTTCACCCCCTCGAGCTCGCGCTTCAGCCTGGCGATGCGCTCGCCGATCAGCCTTCGGTCGATCTCGAGCTGGCTTTCGCCGGGGCCGCCAAGGAAGCCGAAGCCGCCGCGCTGGCGCTCGAGATGGGTCCAGGAACGCACCAGCCGCGAGCGCTGGTAGCTGAGCGCCGCGAGCTCGACCTGGAGCTGGCCTTCGCGGGTGCGCGCCCGGGCGCCGAAGATCTCGAGGATGAGCCCGGTGCGGTCGATGACCTTGCACTTCCACTGGCGCTCGAGATTGCGCTGCTGCACCGGAGTCACCGTCCCGTCGATGACGGCGACGGCGATCTCCTTGTCGCGGATCGTGGCGGCATAGGCCTCGACTGCGCCGGAGCCGATCAGCGTCGCCGGACGCCAGCGGCTCACTCTGACCACGGCCGCCTCGACGACTTCGAGATGGATGGCGCGGGCAAGCCCGATCGCCTCGTCGAGCCGCGCTTCGGGCGAGCGCGCGGCCTCGTCCGGCGCGCTCGGCGCCAGCCGCAGCATCGGATGAAGCACCAGGCAGCGGCCGGTCGAGACGCTCTGTCCGTCCCGCGGCACTTCCATCAGCGCGGGCTCAGGCTTCTTCGCCTTCCTTACCCGGCTCGAAGAGTTGGATCGGCTGCGCCGGCATTACAGTCGAAATCGCGTGCTTGTAGACGAGCTGAGAGTGCGCATCGCGGCGGAGCAAGACGCAGAAATTATCGAACCAGGTAATAATACCTTGGAGTTTTACACCGTTCACGAGAAAGACCGTAACCGGAGTCTTGTTCTTCCGGACGTGATTTAGAAATACGTCCTGAACATTTTGTGATTTTTCCGACGACATGGGGCTTCCCCTTATTCAGTTCTTAAGGTCGGTCGGAGCCTAGTGAGCGATACCCTCCCCGATGAGGGTAAAGCCTCATGCGCTCGCCGCGAGTCTAACAAATTGGCGACGGCGAGGAAATCACAACCCCCTGACGAGCCGCGCGAGTTCCGCGCAATCGGCGATGTGCAGGTCGGGAGGAAAGCGGGCGAAGCTTTCCTCTTCGAGCGCGCGCGCCCCCAGCAGCACGCCGCGGCAGCCGGCGTTGCGGGCGCATTCCATGTCGAGCGCGGTGTCGCCGACATACCAGGTCTCGGCGCAGGCGATGCCGCTGCCTTCGAGCGCCAGCAGTACCGGCGCCGCGTGCGGCTTGTCGAGCCGGGCGTCGCCGGCGCCGACCAGCCGCTTGAAATGCGGCGTCCAGGCGAGATGCTCGGCCTCGCGGCGCAGCACCGCGCCGGTCTTGTTGCTGACGACGCCGAGATAGAAGTCGGAGCCGGCGAGCGTCGCCAGCATCTCGCCCGCCCCCTCGACCGCCTTGAGCCGCTCGAGATGGATGGCGGTGAAGGCGTCGAGATAGAGCTTCTGCGCCTCGTTCCAGCGCGCGCCGAAGAGCACGGGGAAGCTATCGCGCAGGCTCTTGGCGACGCGCAGCTTGGTCTCCTGCAGCGTCCAGGGCGTCTGCCCCATGGCGGTGAAGGTGACGACGAGCGCCTCGTGGATGGTCTCCCAGCTGTCGACCAGCGTGTTGTCCCAGTCGAAGAGCAGCGCGCGCGGGCGCGGCGGTCGCTCCTTCATCATGCCGCGCCCTGCGCCGCGACGTGGCCTTCATAGGCCTGGCGCAGCCGGCGCACGACCGAGCCGGGATAGCCGTTGCCGATCGGCGCGCCGTCGATCGTCACCACCGGCAGGATGAAATTGGTGGAGCTGGTGAGGAAGGCCTCGCGCGCCGTCTTGGCCTCGGCGACGCTGAACGGCCGCTCGACCAGGGTCAGCCCTTCCCGCGCCAGCAGGCCGATGAGGCCGAGCCGGGTGACGCCGTTCAGGATGCTGGTGTCGGCCTGGCGCGTCACCACCTCGCCGGCGGCGGTGACGATCCAGGCGTTGCTGGAGGTGCCCTCGGTGACGTTGCCGTCGCGGTCGACCAGCCAGGCCTCGAAGGCGCCGGCCTCCCGGGCCTGCTGCTTGCCAAGCAGGTTGGGCAGCAGCGCCACCGACTTGATGTCCGGCCGCCGCCAGCGGATGTCGGGGAGCGTGACCACGCCGACGCCCTCCTCGACCTGCTTGGTCGAGGGGCCGCGCCGGCGCTGCGCGGTCACCACCAGCGTCGGCTCGATGCCCGGCGGGAAGGGAAAGTCGCGCCGCGCGGCGCCGCGCGAGATCTGCAGATAGAGCGCGCCGTCGGCGACGCCGTTCCGCCGCAGCACCTCGCGGATCACCGATTTGAGTGCGGCATCGCTCATCGGCGCGGCGATGCGCAGCTCGCCGAGCGAGCGGTGCAGGCGCTTCAGGTGCAGCTCCTCGTCGATCAGCGCGCCGCCGCGCACCGCGATCACCTCGTAGACGGCATCGGCGAACTGGAACCCGCGATCCTCGACATGGACGCTCGCCCGCCGGTGCGGGAGATAACGGCCGTTGACATAGGCGATGCGCGACATGGACCCGGCGACGCTGCTCGAAAGGAGGGCGGACTATAGGAGGCGGTCCACGGCGCTGCAAAGCCGCCGGCGGCGGCGATTTTCACCCCCGACGCGCCCGCCACTCCTTCCAATCGCCAAGCGTCGCATCGGCCATGCGCCGCGCCGCCTCGTGCAGCCAGCGTCCTTTGCGCCGCCTGAGATCGCGCCGGATCGCCGCGGCGGCGTCGGGCCCGCCAAGATGGACGTTGCCAGTCTCGCGCCCCATCGCCTTGAGGAGGAGCCGCTCGTCGCGGCGCCTGGGATAGTCGGCGAGCAGGATCGCCGAACAATGCGGGCCGAGGCGGCGCAGCATCCAGCCCTTGCGCGCGCGGTAGAAGGGATCGGGCGAGCGGATCGCCCGGTCGGCGAGCTCGCCGCACAGCGGAGCCTTCTCCTTGAGCCCGAGCGCGAAGCCGTAGGCCGAGGGCAGCATCGCCTTGGCCTCGCGCGCCATCATGCCGCCCTGCGCCAGCGCGATCGCGACGTAGCGCGGCCGGCCCAGGCTGCCGAGGCCGGCGACGCGATGGGCGATGCGCGGCGCGCCGTCGATCTCGGGCAGCGCCTTGCGCAGCAGTTTGCGCACGGCGCGCGGCGCGTCGGTCGTCTGCGTCGCGCCGAGCTTCGCCCAGAAGCGCTCCGGGTCACGCTCCTCGCCGAGCGCCATCCGCCGCAGCGCGGGATGCTCCTCTTCGAGCACGAAGCCGCGGCCCGCGCCCGCTAGCATGGTCTCGCGATAGCCCTCGAGCAGCGCCGAGCAGGCCTCGTCGGCGCCGATGCGCAGCCGGTCCGCCCGGATGGCAAGCAGCGCGCTCGTCGCCAGCCGCACGAGATCGATGGCGTAGGGCATGACGAAGGCTTCGTCGAAATCGTTGACGCCCCAGCAGAGGCGCCCTTCGGCGTCGCGCCAAGTGCCGAAATTCTCGACATGGAGATCGCCGACCGCGAGCAGAGGCGGGGTCGCGGCGAGGTCGGGGCAGAGCTCTTGCCAGAGCGGGACCCAGCGGTAGAAGGTGGCGCGCAGGAAGGGAAAGGCCGCCGCCGCCATCGCCCGGTGCTTCGCCCGGAGGTCGCGCTCGACCACCGGAATGCGCTTGCGCATCCAGGCTTCGTAGGAAGCCGTCGCTTCGACGATGGCGGACATGATCAGGCGCCGAGCTTCGCCGGCCGGTCGCCGTTGAGCACGCCCAGCGATTTGAGCTTGCGGTGAAGCGCCGAGCGCTCCATGCCGACGAAGGCGGCGGTGCGCGAGATGTTGCCGCCGAAGCGCGTCACCTGCGCCAGCAGATAGTCGCGCTCGAACACTTCGCGCGCGTCGCGCAGCGGCAGCGCCATGATCTCGCCGCCCTTGTCCCATTTCACCACCGAGGGCGCGATCGAGCCGATCTCCGCCGGCAGCATGTCGGCGCGGATCGGCTCCCGCGCCTCGCCGGGCGCCATGATCAGCAGCCAGTCGACGACGTTCCTGAGCTGGCGCGCATTGCCCGGCCATTCATAGGCCTGCAGCGCCGCCATCGCGTCCTCGCCGAACTCGCGCGGGCTGAGCCGCGCCGCCTCGGCCGAGCGCGCCATGAAGTGCCGCGCCAGCGCCGGGATGTCCTCGCGCCGCTCGCGCAGCGGCGGCACGCGCAGCGGCACTACCGCCAGCCGGTAGAAGAGGTCCTCGCGGAAGCGGCCGGAGGCGATCTCGAGCGCGAGGTCGCGGTTGGTCGAGGCGATGACGCGCACATCGACCTCGACGCGGCCGCCGCCGACGCGCTCGAAGGTCTGCTCCTGCAGCGCGCGCACGATCTTGCCCTGGGTCTCCAGCGGCATGTCGGCGACCTCGTCGAGGAAGAGGGTGCCGCCATGCGCCTGCTCGAAGGTGCCGACCTTGCGCGGACTGTCCGGCGCCTCGGCGCCGGCCTCGGTGCCGAAGAGCTCGAGCTCGAGCCGATCCGGCCGCATGGTAGCGCAGTTGAGCGCCACCAGCGGCCCGCGCGCCCGGCGCGAGCGCAGATGGAGCTGGCGCGCCACCAGCTCCTTGCCCGATCCGGCGGGGCCGCTGATCAGGATGCGGCTGCCGGTGGGCGCGGCGCGCTCGATCTGCTGGCGGAGCTGATTGATGGCGTGCGAGACGCCGACGAGATCCTCGTCGCCGCCGATGCGCAGCCGGAGCTCCTCGTTCTCGCGCTTGAGCCGCGCCGCCTCGATGGCGCGCTCGACGATGAGCAGCAGCCGGTCGGACTTGAACGGCTTCTCGATGAAGTCGTAGGCGCCCATCTTGATGGCGGCGACCGCGGTCTCGATGGTGCCGTGGCCGCTGATCATCACCACCGGCAGGCCCGGCAGCTCGCGGCGGATGATCTTGAGGATCTCTAGCCCGTCGATCTCGCTGCCCTGCAGCCAGATGTCGAGCACCACCAGGGTCGGCTGGCGCGAACGGACGGCGGCGAGCGCCTGGGCGCTGGTGCCGGCCTCGCGCGTCTCGTAGCCTTCGTCGTTGAGGATGCCGCACATCAGCATGCGGATGTCGGCCTCGTCGTCGACGACCAGGATGTCATGCGCCATGGCGGGCGGCCCTCGCTGCGAGGCCCGAGGATTCCTCGGTCGGTTGCGCCGCGGCGCGCGCCTCGCCGCGGTTGAAGACGAGCATGACCCGCGCGCCGCCGCCCTCGCGATCCTCGAGCACGAGCTCGCCGCCATGGTCCTCCATGATCTTCTTGACGATGGCGAGGCCGAGGCCGGTGCCCTTGGCCCGGGTGGTCACGTAGGGCTCGGTGAGGCGCTCGCGTCCCTCCTGCGGCAGGCCGCGGCCATTGTCCTCGATGACGAGCGTGGTCTGCGCCGGCGTCTCGACGAGGCGCAGCGCGATCTCGCCGGGCGGACCCGGCGCGTCGCGCGCCTGGATCGATTCGGCGGCGTTCTTGAGCAGATTGACCAGCGCCTGGCTGACCTGCCGCGCGTCGCAGGCGAGTCGCGCGCCGGGGCGGACGTCGACGGCGAAGCGGATCTCCGGCGTCGCGGTGCGCTGCAGGAACACCGCCTGGCGCACGATCTCGACGAGGTCCTCGTCGCGGATGACCGGCGCCGGCATGCGCGCGAAGGAGGAGAACTCGTCGACCATCCGGCCGATGTCGCCGACATGGCGAATGATCGTGTCGGTGCAGGTGGCGAAGGTCTCGGGATCGTTGCGGATGTCCTTGGTGTATTTGCGCTTCAGCCGCTCGGCCGAGAGCTGGATCGGGGTCAGCGGATTCTTGATCTCGTGCGCGATGCGCCGCGCCACGTCGGCCCAGGCCGCCTTGCGCTGCGCCGAGAGCAGCTCGGTGATGTCGTCGAAGGTGACGATATAGCCGCGGACCTCGCCTTCGGCGCGCTCGGCGGCGATGCGCACCAGCAGCGTCAGGGTGCGGCCGCGGCGGCTCACCTGCACCTGCGACTGCGCCAGGCGTTCGGGCCGTCGCGTCGCCTCCTCCAGCAGCGCCGCCATCTCCGGCGCCGCCTCGGCGAGGTCGTAGCCGATCGCCTGGTCGAGATCGATGCCGAGCAGCAGCGAGGCCGAACGGTTCGGCAAGTTGATGCGGCCGCGCTGATCGAGGCCGATGACGCCGGCGGAGACGCCGGCCAGCACCGTCTCGGTGAAGCGCCGGCGCTGGTCGAGCTGGCGGTTGGCCTCGACCAGTTCGCTCCGCTGCGCCTCGAGCTGGTGGGTCATGCGGTTGAAGGCGCGCGAGAGCGTGCCGAACTCGCCGTCGCCCTCGCCTTCCGGCACGCGCGCCGCGAGGTCGCCGGCGCGCACCTGCTCGGCGGCGACGACGAGCGCGCTGATCGGGCGCACCAGCCGGGTGGCGAAGCGCAGGCCCAGCAGCACCGCGCCGGTGAGCAGCAGCACGCCGACGGCGAGGAAGACCTGCGAGAAGATTACCTGGAAGGAGGAGCGTTCGCCCTCCATCTGCTCGTAGCGGTTGAAGGCGCGCTGCGTCTGCTCCATGTGCGCTATGACCACGGGATCGACGAAGCGCCCGACATAGAGATAGACATGGCCGAAGGCCGGCATGCGCACCAGCGCGCGGACGCGGTCGTCATTCTCGCCGGTCATCACCGCGACGTCGCCGGCGTCGGCCTGCTCCATCGCCAGCGCCGGGATCGGCTTGCGCTCGAGCGAAAGCGCGAGCGTGAAGCCGGCGCGCGCCAGCACGTGGCCGTCGGCGTCGAAAACCACCGCCTCGCTCAGCGAGCGCAGCGCCGCCTGCGCCGCCACCACCTGGTTGAGCCGCGTCGGATTGACGCTGAGGAAGGGCGCGTCGCGGTTCAGATCGTTGGCCATGCTGACGACGTCGGCGCGGATGTTCTGCTGGTGCTCGTGGAGATAGGCTTCGGCCACGGCGAGCGAGCCCGCCACCGCGGTGCGCACCGGCTGGCTGAACCAGGCCTGCACGCCGAAATTGAACAGCAGGTAGGAGAAGACGGCGACGATGATGGTCGGGATCACCGCCACCAGGCTGAACAGCACGACGAGGCGGACATGGACGCGCGAGCCGGCGAGGCCGCGCCGCCGCTCGGTCCAGACCTGCACCACGCGCCAGGCGACGATGGCGCAGACCGGCAGCACCAGCACCAGGTCGAGCAGCAGGAAGAGCTGGTCCATGTCGGGGCGGCGCTTGCCGAAGGGCGGCAGGCCGTTCAGCGCCAGGTAGCTCCCGATCAGCGACGCCATCGCCGCCGCCACGAGCACGATCGCCGCCTTGCGGACCAGCCGCACCCGGCCGGCCCAGAGCACCAGCTCCCGCGTTAGCCTCATCGGCGCTTCGGTCTCCCCGCGCGCAACGGCGCGCGCTGCCGGCATTTTAGGCTCCGGCCGGCGGCGATGTCCAATGAGCGACGGGCGGAGACGGCGCCGGCGGACGCCACTCGCGCATTGACGGGCGACCGCGCAAGGATCAGACTGATGGCGTTGTCAACCCCGTGGAGGATGCCCAAACCGCATGACTCCGCCCGGCTGTAACGAGTTGCCGATCACTTGGCGTCGGCAACCCATCGCAAAGTCCAAGACTATGCTCGGCATTCCGAGCGCGGGCAGCAAGCTGCTCCGCAATGGACCCCCGCAAGTCACCTGGTGGCGCTGAGCGGGGGTCTTGCGTTATTCGGCGTCGTGACTGCGCATTAGAAGCGGGCTGCAGGGTCAGTCTGCGTCCTTCGACAAGCTCAGGACGAGGAAGATTGGAGGATGGCATCTGGAAGATGCCACAAAGAAACATCCTCGTCCTTGTCGAAGGACGCAGGACCGGATTGCAGCACGGCTACTTCAGACTCCGCGCGATGTCGATCTCGAGGTCGCGGATCTTCTTGCGCAGCGTGTTGCGGTTGAGGCCCAGCAGCTGCGCCGCCTTGAGCTGGTTGCCGCGGGTGGCGCCGAGCGTGAGCTGGATCAGCGGCCGCTCGACCTCGCGCAGCACGCGGTCGTAAAGCCCGGACGGCGGCAGCCCGCCCTTGTGCGCGGCGAAATAGTCCCTGAGATGCCGCTCGGCGGCGCCGCCCAGCCCCTCGTTCGCCTGCGGCTCGGCGGTGGCCGGCGCCGGCGCCGCTTCGGCGAGCTCGGCCTCGACCGCGTCGAGGCCGATGATCTCCTGCGAGTAGAGCGCGGCCAGCCGCCGGATCAGATTCTCGAGCTCGCGCACATTGCCGGGCCAGCGATGCGCCTTCAGACGCTCCATCGCCGCCTGGTCGAGCGACTTCAGCGGCAGGCCTTCGCTGTGGGCCAGGGCGAAGAAGTGCCGCACCAGCGCCGGGATGTCCTCGGCGCGCTCGCGCAGCGGCGGCAGGCGGATCGGCACGACGTTGAGGCGGTAGAAGAGATCCTCGCGGAAGAGCCCCTGGCGGATCAACTGGCGCAGGTCGCGGTGGGTGGCGGCGACGATGCGGACATCGGCGCGGATCGGCGTGCGGCCGCCGACGGCGGTGTACTCGCCCTGCTGCAGCACGCGCAGCAGCCGCGTCTGCGCCTCGAGCGGCATGTCGCCGATCTCGTCGAGGAAGAGCGTGCCGCCCTGCGCCTGCTCGAAGCGGCCGACGCCGCGCGCCGTGGCGCCGGTGAAGGAGCCCTTCTCGTGGCCGAACAGCTCGCTCTCGATCAGCTCGCGCGGGATCGCCGCCATGTTGATGGCGACGAAGGGCCCGCTGCGCCGCTTGCCGTAATCGTGCAGCGCCCGCGCCACCAGCTCCTTGCCGGTGCCGCTCTCGCCGGCGATCATCACCGTGAGGTCGGTGCCCATCAGCCGCGCCAGCACGCGGTAGATCTCCTGCATCGCCGGCGAGCGGCCGATGAGCGGGAGCTGCTCGTCGCCGGGCTCGGCCTCGTTCGCCGCCGCGTGCGCGTTGGGCGTGGTCAGCGCGCGCTCGACGACGCTCACCAGCTCGCGCAGGTCGAAGGGCTTGGGCAGATACTCGAAGGCGCCGCGCTCGGTCGCCTTGACCGCGGTCAGTAGCGTGTTCTGCGCGCTCATGACGATGATGCGCAACTCCGGGCGCAGCTTCTTGATGCGCGGGATGAGGTCGAGGCCGTTCTCGTCCGGCATCACCACGTCGGTGATGACGAGGTCGCCCTCGCCATCCGACACCCAGCGCCACAAGGTCGCGGCGTTGCCGGTGGTGCGGACGTCGTGGCCGAGCCGCCCCAGCGCCTGGCTGAGCACGGTGCGGATGGCGCGGTCGTCGTCGGCGATGAGGATGGTCGAGGCGTTCATGGCGCCGCTCCCGTCCCGCGCGGCGCGGTCGGCAGGAAGACCCTGAACACGGTGCGCCGCGGCTGGCTGTTGAACTCGATGACGCCGCCATGGTCGCCGATCACCTTGGCGACGAGCGCGAGGCCGAGACCGCTGCCATTGTGCTTGGTGGTGACGAAGGGGTCGAAGAGGTGCTGGGACAGCTCCTCGGGGATGCCGTCGCCATTGTCGATGATCGAGATCACCAGCGGCAGGTGGACGCGGCTGTCGCTGCCCGCCACCGCGAGGCGCACGCCGTGCTGATAGGCGGTGGTGATCTGAATCTCGCCGCCCTGCGCCGGCACGGCTTCGGCGGCGTTCTTCACCAGGTTGAGGAACACCTGGATCAGCAGGTCGCGGTTGCCGTGCACCGGCGGCAGCGATGGATCGTACTCCTCGATGAAGCGCACATGGCGGGCGAAGCCGGTCTGCGCCACCAGCCGGACGCGCTCCAGCACCTCGTGGATGTTGATCGGGCCACGCTCGATCGGCCGCTGGTCGGAGAACACCTCCATGCGGTCGACGAGAGCGCAGACGCGGTCGGCCTCGTCGCAGATGAGGCGCGTCAGCTCGCGGTCGCCGGCGCTGGCGCTCTCCTCGAGCAGCTGCGCCGCGCCGCGGATGCCGCTGAGCGGGTTCTTCACCTCGTGCGCCAGCATCGCCGCCATCGCCGTCACCGAGCGCGCGGCGTTGCGGTGGGTGAGCTGTCGGTCGATCTTGTGGGCGATCGAGCGCTCCTGCAGGGTCACCACCACCTCGGCGCGGTTCTCGGCGATGGGCGCCGCCTGCACCGTCATGACATGGGCGCCGAGCCGCGGCGTCTCGACGGCGACGCCGTATTCCGAGACGCTGTGGCCGCTGGCGCGCACGCTGTCGATGAGGGCGAAGACCGGGCTGTCCGGCGGCAGCAGCATTCTGAACTCGGCGCCGAGCAGCGTCGCGGCGCTGGTGTCGAAGAACTGCTCGGCGGCGGCGTTGGCATAGATGAGGTTGCCGTCGGCGTCGACCACGAGCACGGGATCGGGCAGCGCCGCCAGCACCGCGGCGGCGTCGAGCGTGGCGCCCCAGGAGCCGTTGCGCCGGGCGGCGGCGTTCGTCTTCATGCCGCCTGCCGCTCGAGAAGCGGCGCGTAGAAGCCGCGGATCATCGCCTTGACGGCGGCCGGATCTTCGGTGCGGTTGACCGCGGCGCGGAACTCGGCCGAGCCGGGCAGGCCTTTCGAGTACCAGCCGAGATGCTTGCGCGCGACGCGGCTGCCGACGGCGGCGCCGTAATGCGACAGCATCGCGTCGTAATGCTCGAGCACGATGGCGAGCTGCCGGGAGAGCGGCGGGTCCGGCGGCGTCTCGCCGCTTCTGAGATGGGCGATCACCTGGCTGACGAACCACGGCCGGCCATAGGCGCCGCGACCGATCATCAGCCCGTCGGCGCCCGACTGCGCGAGCGCCGCGCGCGCGTCGGCGAGCGAGACGATGTCGCCATTGGCGACGACCGGGATGCGCACCGCGTGCTTCACCTCGCGGATGAAGCGCCAATCGGCGCTGCCCTCGTAAAACTGGCAGCGAGTGCGGCCATGGACGGTGATCATCCGGATGCCGCACTCCTCGGCGATCCGCGCGAGCCTGGGCGCGTTGCGGTTGGCCGCGTCCCAGCCGGTGCGCATCTTGAGCGTCACCGGCAGCGACACCGCCTTCACCGTCGCCTCGATGATGCGCGCGGCGTGGCTCTCGTCGCGCATCAGCGCCGAGCCAGCATGGCCGTTCACCACCTTCTTCACCGGGCAGCCGAAATTGATGTCGATGAGCGCCGCGCCGCGCTCCTCGTTGAGCTTCGCCGCCTCGGCCATCACCGGCGGCTCGCAGCCGGCGAGCTGCACCGCCATCGGCTGCTCCTCGGGGCAGCTCGCCGCCATGGTCAGCGACTGCCGGCTCTCGCGGATCATGGCTTCGCTGGCGATCATCTCGGAGACGACGAGCCCGGCGCCGTGGCGCTTGACCAGCCGCCGGAACGGCAGATCCGTCACCCCGGACATCGGTGCGAGAATGACGGGATCGTCGAGGCGGAGCGGGCCGATGCTGATGCTCATTTGATGTGCAATAACCGTCTCTGCTTAATTATTGAGCAAATGATAGCGCCACTTTGCGGCAGTGCAACAAAAATCGGTGGCTAAGGTCAAGCGCTTGGTTTTACGCGGTTTTTCTAGCTCAGGAGCACGTCGGTGACGAATTTGACGCCGGGATATGCCAGCGTGAGAAGCAACCAGGCAAGCAACGCCAAGCGCGCCACGCGCCGGCCGCGGATGCCCTGGCGGTAGCG
>JASHTP010000261.1 GCA_030040495.1 Alphaproteobacteria bacterium | reverse complement strand
GGAAGGCGGCTTCACCACCACGCTGCTCGACGGCGTCACCGGCTCGGGCAAGACCGAGGTCTATTTCGCCGCCATCGCCGCCGCGCTCGAGCGCGGCAAGCAGGCGCTGGTGCTGCTGCCGGAGATCGCCTTGAGCGGGCAGTGGCTCCGCCGCTTCGCCGAGCGCTTCGGCGCGGAGCCGGCGCAATGGCACAGCGATCTCGGCCATGCCGAGCGGCGCGACACCTGGCGCCAAGTCGCCGAAGGCAACGTGCCGGTGGTGGTCGGCGCGCGCTCCGCGCTGTTCCTGCCGTTTCCCGATCTCGGGCTCGTCATCGTCGACGAGGAGCACGACGCCTCCTTCAAGCAGGAGGACGGCGTCGTCTACCATGCCCGCGACATGGCGGTGGTGCGCGCCTCGCTCGCCAGGCTGCCGATCGTGCTGGTCTCGGCGACGCCCTCGCTCGAGACCACGGTCAATGTCGAGCAGCGCCGCTACGAGCGCCTGCACCTGCCGGCGCGCCACGGCGCGGCGCAGCTCCCCGAGATCCGCGTCCTCGACATGCGCCGCGCCAAGCCGGAGCGGCAGCGCTTCCTGGCGCCGCCGCTGGTCGCGGCGCTGACCGAGACGCTCGAGGCCGGCGAGCAGGCGATGCTGTTCCTGAACCGGCGCGGCTATGCGCCGCTGACGCTTTGCCGGAGCTGCGGCTTCCGCCTGCAATGCCCGAACTGCACCGCCTGGCTGGTCGAGCACCGCTTCCACGGCAGGCTGCAATGCCACCATTGCGGTCACAGCGAGCCCTTGCCGCCGCTCTGCCCGAGCTGCGGCGACGCCGGCAGCTTCGCCGCCTGCGGCCCCGGCGTCGAGCGCCTGGCCGAGGAGACGGCGCTGCGCTTTCCCAAGGCGCGGCTCGCGGTGATGGCGAGCGACACGCTGATCGGGCCGCGCGCCGCCGCCGCGCTGGTCGAGAGCGTCGTGAGCCACGCCGTCGACGTGCTCATCGGCACGCAGGTGGTGGCGAAGGGCCATCACTTCCCGCTGCTCACCCTGGTCGGCGTCGTCGATGCCGATCTCGGCCTTTCCGGCGGCGACCTGCGCGCCGCCGAGCGCACCTTCCAGCTCCTCCATCAGGTCGCCGGCCGCGCCGGAAGGGCCGACCGGCCGGGCGTGGTCTATCTCCAGACCTACATGCCGGAGCATCCGGTGATGCGTGCGCTGGTCGCCGACGACCGCGACCGCTTCCTCGCCGCCGAGGCCGAGGCGCGCCGCGCCCAGGGCTGGCCGCCCTTCGGACGGCTCGCCGCGCTCATCATCTCGGCGCCCGACGACGACAGCGCCGCTCTCGCCGCCCGCGCCTATGCGCGCGCCCAGCCGCACATGCCCGGCATCGAGGTGCTGGGGCCGGCGCCGGCGCCGCTCGCGGTGCTGCGCTCGCGCCACCGCCGCCGCTTCCTGCTGAAGACCGGGCGCAATGTCCACATCCAGGCGGTGCTGCGCGAGTGGCTCGCCAAGGTGAAGGTGCCGTCGAGCGTGCGCGTCCAGGTCGATGTCGATCCCTACAGCTTCCTCTGAGCGCCGGCGCAGGTTCCGGTAATGTTCCGCGGCGGACCTGCCCCGGACCGGCGCGCGGCGAGGGTGCGACAGCGCCGCCGCGCCGGTGCCGTCCCCCATTGTTGCACCGCCCCTAGGCGTGTGTTAGAACCCCCCGCGCTTTCCGGGCGCGCGTCGCGCGCCGCGGGTTTTGTCGCGAAATCCGGCGGGAAAGCGTGTCATTCAGGCATCCCCGACCCGACGCTCTCGTCCGAGGGAAAACGAGGACAGTTGTTACGTGGCAGCGGAAGCGAAAGGCGTATCCGGACTGGCCGACCGCTATGCGGCGGCGCTCTTCGACCTCGCCGATGAGCGCAAGGAGCTCGACGCGGTGGCCGGCGACCTCGCCAGCCTGCGCGCCATGCTGCGCGACAGCGCCGACCTCCGCCGGCTCGTCAGGAGCCCCGTGCTGTCGCGCGAGGCGCAGGGCAAGGGGATCGCCGCGCTCGCCGGAGAGGCGCAGATCTCGCCGCTCACTCGCAACTTCCTCGGGCTTCTGGCGCAGAACCGCCGCCTCTTCGCGCTGCCCGAGATGATCGAGAGCTATCTGCGCCGGCTCGCCGAGCGGCGCGGCGAGGTGACGGCGCATGTGCTGACCGCGCAGGAGCTGTCGCCGCAGCAGCGCGAGGCGGTCAACGAGCAGCTGCGCAAGGCGGTCGGCCGCAAGGTCGCGGTCGACGTCGAGATCGATCCGAGCCTGCTCGGCGGCCTCGTCGTCCGCGTCGGCTCGCGCATGGTCGACGCGTCGCTTAGGAGCAAGCTGCATCGGCTGCAGCTTGCCATGAAGGGGGTTCAGTGATGGAAATCCGGGCGGCGGAGATCTCCGCAATCCTGAAGAGCCAGATCGCCAATTTCGGCACCGAGGCCGACGTCGCCGAAGTCGGCCAGGTGTTGTCGGTGGGCGACGGCATCGCCCGCATCTACGGGCTCGACAAGGTCCAGGCCGGCGAGATGGTCGAGTTCCCGAACGGCATCAAGGGGATGGCGCTCAACCTCGAGACCGACAATGTCGGCGTCGTCATCTTCGGCGACGACAGCGGCATCCGCGAGGGCGACACGGTGAAGCGCACCGGCGCCATCGTCGACGTGCCGGTGGGCAAGGGGCTCCTGGGCCGCGTCGTCGACGCGCTGGGCAACCCGATCGACGGCAAAGGGCCGCTCAAGGACGTGACGCGCTCGCGCGTCGAGGTCAAGGCGCCCGGCATCATTCCGCGCCGCTCGGTGCACGAGCCGGTGCAGACCGGCCTCAAGGCGATCGACGCGCTGGTGCCGATCGGCCGCGGCCAGCGCGAGCTCATCATCGGCGACCGCCAGACCGGCAAGACCGCCGTCGCCATCGACGCCTTCCTCAACCAGAAGACGGTGAACGCCGCCGGCGACGAGAAGCGCAAGCTCTATTGCATCTACGTCGCCGTCGGCCAGAAGCGCTCGACCGTGGCGCAGATCGTCAAGACGCTGCAGGATTACGGCGCGCTCGACTATTCGATCGTCGTTGCCGCCACCGCCTCGGAGCCGGCGCCGCTGCAGTTCCTCGCGCCCTATGCCGGCTGCGCCATGGGCGAGTTCTTCCGCGACAACGGCATGCACGCCGTCATCGTCTATGACGACCTCTCCAAGCAGGCGGTGGCCTACCGGCAGATGTCGCTGCTGCTGCGCCGGCCGCCGGGCCGCGAGGCCTATCCCGGCGACGTCTTCTATCTCCATTCGCGCCTGCTCGAGCGCGCCGCCAAGATGAACGACGCCAACGGCGCGGGCTCGCTCACGGCGCTGCCGGTGATCGAGACGCAGGCTGGCGACGTCTCCGCCTACATCCCGACCAACGTGATCTCGATCACCGACGGGCAGATCTTCCTCGAGACCGATCTCTTCTATCGCGGCATCCGCCCGGCCATCAATGTCGGCCTCTCGGTGAGCCGCGTCGGCTCGGCGGCGCAGATCAAGGCGATGAAGCAGGTCGCCGGCAAGATCAAGCTCGAGCTCGCGCAATACCGCGAGATGGCCGCCTTCGCGCAGTTCGCCAGCGATCTCGACGCCTCGACGCAGCGCCTGCTGGCGCGCGGCGCGCGGCTCACCGAGCTCCTGAAGCAGCCGCAATACGCGCCGATGCCGGTCGAGGAGCAGGTGGTGTCGATCTTCGCCGGGACCCGCGGCTATCTCGACAAGGTCGAGGTGGCGCAGGTCGGCCGCTTCGAGGCGGCGCTGCTGGGCGAGCTCAAATCGCGCAAGCCGGCCGTGCTCGAGTCGATCCGCAGCAAGCGCGAGCTCGCCGCCGACACCGAGAAGGAGCTCGCCGGCTTCCTCGACGATTTCGCCAAGACCTTCGCCTAGGGAAAGCCCGCCCGAGTGGCCACGCTCAAGGAACTGCGGCTTCGCATCCGCTCCGTCCGCTCGACGCAGAAGATCACTTCGGCGATGAAGATGGTGGCGGCGTCGCGCTTGCGCCGCGCGCAGGAGCAGGCCGAGGCGGCGCGGCCCTATTCGACGCGCATGGAGCGCATGCTCGCCTCGCTCGCCGCCAACCTCAAGGGACAGGCCAACGCGCCGAAGCTGCTCGCCGGCACCGGCCGCGACCAGACGCACCTCCTGGTCGTCGCCGGCTCCGACCGCGGCCTCGCCGGCGGCTTCAACGCCACCATCCTGCGCGAGGCGCGGCGCTCGATCCGCGAGCTGCAGGCCGCCGGCAAGAACGTGAAGCTCTTCACCATCGGCCGCAAGAGCCGCGACTCGCTGCGCCGCGACCAGGCGAAGCTCATCATCGAGAGCCGCACCGAGGTCGGCAGGCCCAGGCTCACCTTCGAATCGGCCCAGGCGATCGCCGAGCGGCTGCTCGCCCTCTTCGACGCCGGCGAGTTCGACGCATGCACCATCATCTACAACCGCTTCCGCTCGGCCATCAGTCAGATCGTGACCAGGCAGCAGCTCATACCTTTTGCCGCGCCGCAGGCGGCGCCGGCGGCGGGCGCCGCCCCGGGCGCGATCTACGAGTTCGAGCCGGAAGAGGCGGAGATCCTCGGTGAGCTGCTGCCGCGCAACCTCGCCGTGCAGGTCTTCACCGCGCTGCTGGAGAACGCGGCGAGCGAGCAGGGCGCGCGCATGACGGCGATGGACAACGCCACGCGCAACGCCGGCGACATGATCGACCGGCTCAACACCACCTACAACCGCTCGCGTCAGGCGGCGATCACCAAGGAACTCATCGAGATCATCTCCGGCGCCGAGGCTCTCTGAGGCGCGGGGCGGACAAGGGGCGAAGTCCATGGCGAAGAACAATGTCGGCACCATCTCCCAGGTCATCGGCGCCGTCGTCGACGTCAAGTTCGACGGCGATCTGCCGAAAATCCTGAACGCGCTGCACACCGACAACCAGGGCAAGACCCTGGTGCTCGAGGTGGCGCAGCATCTCGGCGAGAACACCGTGCGCACCATCGCCATGGACACCACCGACGGCCTGGTGCGCGGCGCCGAGGTGGTCGACACCGGCGAGGCGATCGCGGTGCCGGTCGGCCCGGAGACCTTGGGGCGCATCATCAACGTCGTCGGCGAGCCCGTCGACGAGCGCGGCCCGGTCAAGACCAAGCTGCGCTCGCCCATCCACAAGCCGGCGCCGGAATTCATCGACCAATCGACCGAAGCCGAGATCCTCATCACCGGCATCAAGGTCGTCGATCTGCTGGCGCCCTATGCGCGCGGCGGCAAGGTCGGGCTGTTCGGCGGCGCCGGCGTCGGCAAGACCGTCATCATCATGGAGCTCATCAACAACATCGCCAAGAAGCACGGCGGCTACTCCGTCTTCGCCGGCGTCGGCGAGCGCACGCGCGAGGGCAACGACCTCTATCACGAGATGATGGAGTCGAAGGTCATCGTGACCGACGGTCCCGGCTCCAAGGCGGCGCTGGTCTACGGCCAGATGAACGAGCCGCCGGGCGCGCGTGCCCGCGTCGGCCTCACCGGCCTGACGCTCGCCGAGTATTTCCGCGACGAGGAAGGCCAGGACGTGCTGTTCTTCGTCGACAACATCTTCCGCTTCACCCAGGCGGGCTCGGAGGTGTCGGCGCTCCTGGGCCGCATCCCCTCGGCGGTGGGCTATCAGCCGACGCTCGCCACCGACATGGGCGCGCTGCAGGAGCG
>JASHTP010000260.1 GCA_030040495.1 Alphaproteobacteria bacterium | reverse complement strand
GGCGTCAGCGTCGCCGGCGGCGCGCCGGGAGCGGCGTCGTCGGTGCCCGGCGATTCTCCCAGCGACGCCGCGTCCTCGTCGTCGGTCAGCACCGACGCGCCGCTCACTGCCACCGCGCCCTGGCCGGTCGGCTCGGTGCCGGGCTTGAACGCTTCGTAGATCACCGTCTTGTCGCCCGGCTGTGCCAGCCGCCCGGTGGTGGCGTCGACGCGCACCAGCTCGATCCCCGGCGGGATGCGGAACGGGATCGGCGGCTCGCCTTTGAGCGCCGCCGCCATGAAGTCGCGGAAAACCGGCGCGGCGACGATGCCGCCGGTCTCGTGGCGGCCGAGCCCCTTGGGCTGGTCGTAGCCGACGAACACGCCGACGGCGAGGTCCGGCGAGAACCCTACGAACCACACGTCCTTCGAGTCGTTGGTCGTGCCGGTCTTGCCGGCGAGCGGCCGGTCGAGCGAGGCGATGACCTTGCCGGTGCCGCGCTCGACCACGCCCTGCATCATCGAAACCACCTGGTAGACGCTGCGGGGGTCGGCGATCTGCTGGCGGTTGTCGGGCAGCTCCGGCGGCGGCTGGCCGTGCCACTCGACATTCTCGCAGCCGTCGCATTGACGATTGTCGGCGCGGTAGATGGTGACGCCGTTGCGGTCCTGGACCCGGTCGATCAGCGTCGGCGTGATCTTCTTGCCGCCATTCACCAGCATGGCGTAGGCGGCGGTGAGGCGCAGCGGCGTCGTCTCCCCGGCGCCGATCAGCATCGAGTATTCCATCGGCATGTGGTCCATGATGCCGAAGCGCTCGACATCCGTCGCCACGGCGGGCAGGCCGATATCGGCGCCCATGCGGATGGTCATGAGGTCGTGCGATTGCTCGAGGCCGACGCGCAGCGTCGTCGGGCCGAAATAGCGATGCTCGTAGTTCTTGGGCTGCCATTTCGGCAGCCCCGGCCCCTGGTCGATGACCACCGGCGCGTCCAGCACCAGCGTCGACGGGGTGTAGCCGTGATCGAGCGCCGCGAGATAGACGAAAGGCTTGATCGCCGAACCGGTCTGGCGATAGGCCTGGGTGGCGCGGTCGAACTGGCTCATCTCGTAGCTGAAGCCGCCGGTGAGAGCGAGCACGCGCCCGGTATGCGGATCGATGGCGACGAGCGCGCCGGAGACCGCCGGTATCTGTCGCAGCGCGTAGCGCGGCTCCCGCGAGCCCTTGGCGAGGCTCGGCAGCGGCTGCACCAGGACCACGTCGCCCGGGGTCAGCACCTCGGCCGGCCGGCTCGGCACCGGGCCCACCCGATCGTCGTCGAGCGCCTTGCGCGCCCAGCGCAGCTCGTCGAACGGGATGAGGCCGGCACGGCCGTCGGCAAAGCCGATGGTCGCGCCGTCCGCCGGCGTGGCCAGCACCAGCGCCAGGCTCCAACCGACGCCGTCGGCGCCCGCCGGCAGCGGCAGGGCGGCCAGCCGCCGGCGCCAATCGCCGCTCGTGGCGATGCGCGCCACCGGCCCGCGATAGCCGTGGCGCCGGTCATAGGCGATGAGCCCGTCGCGCAGCGACTGGTCGGCGAACGCCTGCAGCCGCGGATCGAGGCTGGTGCGCACCGCAAGACCGGACTGATAAAGCGCCTTTTCGCCGTAGCGGGCGAGCAGCTCGCGCCGCACCTCCTCGGAGAAATAGTTGGCGGTGACCTCTTCGGTCCCGCTGCGGTGGCGCAGCTGGATCGGCGTCGCCCGCGCCTTGGCGCCCTCCGCCGGCGTGATGAAGCCGGCCTCGACCATGCGGTCGATCACCCAATCGCGCCGGACCTTGGCCGCCTCGGGATAGCGCAGCGGATTGTAATTGTTGGGCGCCTTGGGCAAGGCCGCGAGGAAGGCGCATTCCGGCACCGTCAGCTCGTCGAGCGATTTGTCGAAGTAGGTCTGCGCCGCCGCCGCCACGCCGTAGGCGCCGGAACCGAGATAGATCTGGTTGAGGTAGAGCTCGAGGATGCGCTCCTTGCCGAGCGCCTTCTCCATCCTGAGCGCGACCAGCGCCTCTTTGATCTTGCGCTGGTAGGAGAGCTCGCTGCCGACCAGGAAGTTCTTCGCCACCTGCTGGGTTATGGTCGAAGCCCCGATCGGCCGGCGATGGGTCATCACCCGTATGATGTCGGTGGCGGCGGCGCGCGCCATCGCCACCGGGTCGATGCCGGCATGACTGTAGAAATTGCGGTCCTCGGCGGCGAGGAAGGCGTTGATGACGCGCGGCGGGATTTCGCCGACCGGGACGAAGACGCGCTTCTCGGTGGCGTATTCGGCAAGCAGCCGGCCGTCCCCGGCATAGATCCGGCTGACGATCGGCGGCTGGTAATCGAGCAGCTGCTGGTAGTTCGGCAGGTCGCGCCCGAAATACCAGACCGCGAGCGCAGCCACCCCGGCGCCGATCAGGGCCAGGCTGAGGCCGAGGCCGAAGAGGAGCTTGAAGATGAAGGTGATGACCCGCATGCCGTCAGCCAGCGCTTCCTCCCGGGGCGGACGGCGCCCAGGTGGGGTGGAAGCGTGTCCTTAAGGTGTTAAGGCTTTATGGCGTCTTCAAGGCGAGTTTCCAACCCCCGGCGACCCGGAAGCTTCACGAGGCGGTTGTAGAGCCCGCCCCGGCTCTGTATCTTTGCAGGTGCGAAATACCGCAGTCTGCCGATCCGGCTCGCGAGGCCGGGGCGGCGGCGCCGCGGCAGGATTTCCGGGCGGACGCCGGCATCGGCGTCGCCGCTTCCCGCCGTCGGACGCTCCGGACCAAGCGGTTTTGGATGAAACCCGAAGCCAACCCCGATCCGTGTCGGGGCGCGGCTGCCTAGACGAGTTCCGCCATGGCCTTGCTACATGTGCCGTTCGACGGATTGACCGGAGGCGCCGCTGGCTTCGCCACAGCCAGGGTAGCGCTCCCGCCCGTTTTTCGCGCGGGCGATGCAGCGCTCCTCGGAGTAACGCCGGAATGGCAAAACGCATGCTCATCGACGCGGCGCACCCGGAGGAGACTCGGGTCGTCGTTCTCAGCGGTCATCGCCTCGAGGAATTCGACTTCGAGACATCGACCAAGAAGCAGATAAAAGGCAACATCTACCTCGCCAAGGTGACGCGGGTCGAACCGTCGCTGCAGGCGGCGTTCGTCGAATATGGCGGCAACCGCCACGGCTTCCTTGCCTTCAACGAGATCCACCCCGACTACTATCGCATTCCGGTCGGTGACCGGCGGGCGCAGGAGGCCCGCGACGCGCGCCAGCGCGAGCTGGTCGAAGATGCCCGTCGCGCCGAGGCGGGCGAAGGCGGCGAGGACCGGCTCGACGAGGTGGCGGAAGAGCCGCAGGGCGAGGCCGAGGCGCCGGACCGCGAGCCCGCGCTGCCCTATGTCGAGCCTGGGGCCGCGGCGCCGCTCGCCGCCGAGTCGGCGGGCCCGAACTTCCTCTACGACCGCGGCCCGGCCGAGCCCGAGGCGGCGGAAGCGCCGTCCGCGGCGCCGGAGCGGGAGGCCGAA
>JASHTP010000259.1 GCA_030040495.1 Alphaproteobacteria bacterium | reverse complement strand
ATGCAAGCGTTGTCAGAAGTAGTTTGAGTCTCATGAGCCGTCTCCCTTGATCCCCGCGTCAGCCGGACCGCGCCTCACCACTGCGTCGGGCCGTACTCCTCCAGGCGCCAGGGCGCCGGTTCGACCGGCTGGTTGGTCTGACTCTGTCCAGGCCGAAGCGAGGTGGGGCCCTGCTGGTGCGTTGCGTTGATGTCTTGAGAAATGCCGCGCTCCGGCGGAACGTCCACATCGGCACATCCGCAAAGCACGGCTAGTCCTGTAGCACAGAGGCAAACATTCAGTCGCATCATGCGCCGCCCCTCTTCAGGATACTGCCCGACGGCAGCTGCGCCTTGGCGGACCGACAGGAGTCCTACGCGCTTATGCTGCTGACAGTCTTGCGGCGGCGCCTTGATGTAGATCATCCGCAGCGTCTGGACCGGTTCGCGGCGCGCCGGCATTTCCGTCATCCTTGAGCGGCTGGCGCGTTCCCCCAGTGCTTTTCTACAGCTGCTACGGCCATGGCGAGATGCCTTTCGACCGATCGCTTTGGCAAACCCGGAACCACCGAGGCGAAATGCACATGGTCGAGCAGCTCGATGCCGCAGAGCGACAGCATGTTGTCCTCTTCCAGCAGCCGCATCGAGCGCCACTGCTTGCTGCGCCGCAGATCGGCCATGTCGGCCGCCGAGCTGGTGAAGATGAGCGCCTTTTTGCCGGCGAGGCGCGGCACGATCTCGTCGTTCTTGATGTCGTAGGCAAAGCCGGAAGCAAGCACGCGGTCGATATATCCCTTCATCATCGCCGGCATGAACGCCCACCAGATCGGATAGAAGAAGGCGACCGCGCCGGCGGCTGCGAGGTGCCGCTGCTCACGGCGCACCGCGCTCGGCACGCGCCGCCTTTCCGCATCCGGCAGCTCGCCTTCGCCAAGCACGGGATCGAAGCGGAGGCGGTAGAGGTCGCGGATGATCACGTCGTGGCCCAGGGATTCGACCGCCTCCGCGTAGCGGCGGCCGATCGCCTGGGTGAAGCTCTTGCGTCTTGGATGGCAGATGACGACCAGATGATTCATGGCTGAGCACTCCTGCCTGCAACGCCGGAACGAATCGAGGCCGGCATTTTTTCGCGCAGCCATGCCAGGATGCGCTCGGGCAGCTCGTCGCGGTTGCGGCGCGTCACTTCCCACAGCGCGCAATCCGGCCTTTGCTTGACCTCGGCGATGAAGCCGCCGCCGCGGGCACCCACGGTGGCCACGACCGGAACCTCGCCGCCGAGGAGAGCGCGCATGGCGGCGACGAGGCGCTCGGAAAAGCATTCCATTTTGCCGATCTCGTCAACCAGGTAGATGGTCGCGCCGAGACCCGGTCGGAGCAGCTCCGCCGCCTCGTCCAGCGCGGCGAGGTCCACGCCGTATCTTCCCACGCGCCGGCTCGTCGAGAAGTCGGCATGCGCGATGACCCGCCGGAGACCGTCGAAGCTCACCAGCCGAAAACCGCGGCGTTCGCCGTCTTCCCGGATCTCCTCGGTGTAGAAGCCGCCGAGCTCGTTGGATTTGAGCTTGTCGGCGACGCGCCGGATCACCGTGGTCTTGCCGATGCCCGGCGCGCCGGTGAGCAACAGGACGTGCGGCTGTCGTTCGTTCGGCCGGACCATCGCTTGCTTGTCGGTCACGGATGTCGCCCGCTCCCCAGGCCGGTCGGTGGCATGTGCCCCGCGCTCGACAGGTTCGCTGGGGCAAAATCCTTCATGAGCGCTCCGAAAGCGCGCGGCTGCGCTCGAACATGACCAGCCGCCAGTCGCCCGAGCCGACGTCGTGGCGCAGGATGTAGGTCGCGCCGTCTTCACCCTTGACCTTGAAATAGCGGTGGTCCGGCGCGAGCCAGCGATCGACGACGTCGGTCACCGAGACCGTTCGATCGTCGAATCTGAGCCGCTGCGGGGTCTCCTCGCCCTGGTAGCCGGCATAGCATTCGACATTGATCTTCATGCGCCTGTCGCCAGCTTGCCCCCGGTTGCGAACGCGGCGCCGGCGCCGATGACGACCGGTCAGGGGACGTCGACGCAGATCCCTGTATCGCGTCCGGCGGCAACCGCCATTGAGGTAGATCAACGGATCGGTCGAGGAAAACGCGATCATTCTCGTCACGGCAAGCGAAAGGGCGCAGGAATTGGCGCTGAACGATGCATCGTTGCCGGTGAACGAAGCGGATCTCGCGCGAGAGCTCGCCGTGGTGCGCGCCGGTGCAAGAGGCGCGGAGGCCGGCATCTTCGGTCCCGCTTCCATGATGTGGCGCGTTGACCGGGAGGCTGCGGTCTTCCTCGGCGCGAGCCGAGCGCTGCTGCTCCAGCTCGCCCATCCCTGGGTTGCGTCGGCGATCGCCGAGCATTCGCGCAGCCTGGCCGACCCGGTCGGCAGGTTTCATCGCACCTTCAACATCGTCTTTACCATGGTCTTCGGCACGCTCGACCAGGCGATGGAAGCGGCGCGGCGCCTTCACCGTCGCCATGCCGGCATTGCTGGCACGCTGGCAGAGGCCGCCGGACGCTTCGCCGCCGGCTCGTCATATCGGGCCAACGACATCGCGGCCTTGCGCTGGGTGCATGCCACGCTGATCGAAACCGCGCTGCTCGCGCACGAGCTCGTCCTGCCGCCGCTCGCGCCTGAGGATCGAGAGCGCTATTGCGCCGAGGCCCGGCTTTTCGGCGGGCTCTTCGGCATTCCGCAGGCTTCCTTGGCAGAGCATTGGAAGGATTTTTCCACCTACTGCGAAGCCATGTGCCGGTCCGACACGCTGGCGGTGAGCGAAGCGGCGGCGGGGATCGCAGGCGCGCTCTTCGGCGGCGCCGGCACTTGGCTCGCTGTGCCGAGCTGGTATCGCGCCGTGACGGCGCGCCTGCTCCCGGCGCGGTTCCGCGGTCCTTATGGCTTCGCCTATGGCGATGAGGAGCAACGCGAGGCGGAGCGCGCGCTTTCTTGGATTCGCCGCGTCTATCCGCTGCTGCCGGCACGGCTGCGTTTCGTCGGCCCTTACCAGGAAGCGCAAAATCGGCTTTCGGGACGCCGGAGCGATGTCATGACAGAGCTCGCGAACCGCTTCTGGATCGGCCAACCCGGGATGACAGGCTGAGAGCTCGGTGCGCCTCGGCCTCGACGCGCGCCGCGCGGGCTGCGGGCGGGCGGGAGCGCCGCAAGGATTTCTTGATCCAAATCAAGGACACGGTCACCGCCGCCGCCGATTCTGTTAATGGCGCGCCGGCTCCCGCGTCGGAGCATGCCTGGAGGTGCCCATGGATGGCTTCGTACCGTCCGGTTATGTCACGCTGGAACGGGCGATCGAAGAAATCGGCCGGCACATGATGCCGAGCGACTGGCAGGGACAAGAGACTACCCTGCTGAAGCGCGACGATCGCGTCATCGAAGAGGTGGCCGAGGTCGGCGGCGTGGCAACCGCCACGCGCACGGCCATTGGACGGCTCAATTGGGCCGTCAACTATCTCATTGCCGCTTTGTTCGCGGGCGACGTGAAGGCGGTGGTCGCGCGCGAGGACGGAAGGCTTCACGATTTTCCGCCGTCGCTTTGGATCAGGCCGGGGATCCGCGCGGCCTTTCGCTCGGGAGAGCTGCCGATCGATTTCCGCACCGCCATCGAAGGCCACCGCGTCGACAGCAGCAAGCGCTGGATCCTGTTGCTCGACTCCGACTTGCGGCGGCTGCTTCGCAGGCTGGGCACGACAAGGGGAAGGCCCGACGTGGAGGTACAGTTCCGCGCCTGGCTGGTGGGCAAGATCGACCAGGCCGCAGGGGCGGAACCGCCGCGCAAGAAGCGCCTTTGGCGCGAGGCGCAGGGGCTTTTCGGAGCGGCGCTGCCGTTTCGGTCCTTCGAGCGGATCTGGACGGAGGCGGTGCCGGCGACATGGCGGCGAGCGAAAGTCGCGCGTTCGGCGAGGCCAGCGGGTTGATTTCCTCCGCGCTACGAGCGTGAGTGGCGCCATGAGCGATGAAGCGAGCTGCCGCGTCAGGGTGAACCCGGAGCGCACCGGCGCGGTCTGGTGGGACGAGGCGCGCCTCTCCCGCCGGCCTCCCGCCGCCATTCTGCCGCTGCTCGAGGTGCTGGGTCCCGAGGAGATCGCCGTGACTTCGACCGAGGCGGCGGCGATCCGTCTCTGGGGCGCCGCTTTGCCCGGCTGGGAAGACGGCGGTCCGCCCTTGCTGATCGAACCGGCCGAGGACCAGGGAAAGAGCGAGGCCTTGTCCGTGCCTCTGCCGGAGCGGCGGCGCGAGAGCGACACCTCGATCGAAGCGGCGCTTCGCTCGCGGCGGTCGGTCCGGGAATTCACGCCTGGGCCCTTGACGCTGGCGGAGGTGTCGCAGCTTCTCTGGGCTGCACAGGGCGAGACCGGGGCGGGCGGCCTCAGGACCGCGCCTTCCGCCGGGGCGCTTTATCCCCTGCAGCTCTATCTCGTCTCGGGCGATGTCGCCGGCCTCGATCCCGCTGTCTATCGGTACGATCCCCGGCGCCACGAGCTGCACCGGGCGCGCGATCACGACCGCCGCGCCGAGCTGAGCGCCGCGGCCTTGCATCAGGAATGCGTCGGGTCCGCCGCGGCGATCCTCGTCATTGCGGCCGATGGCCGGCCGACTACCGCCAAGTACGGCACGCGGGCGCGGCGATACATCGAGATCGAAGCGGGACACGCCGCACAGAATGTCCATTTGCAGGCGGTGGCGTTGGGCCTCGGCTCCGTCGATGTCGGCGCCTTCGACGACGCGGCCGTCAAGCGCGTGCTGGGCCTGCCCGCAGCCGAGGATCCGTTGCTGCTGCTTCCGCTGGGGCGGAAGCGAAAGGATAAACGTGAGTGAGAGCAGCGATGCCGGAGTCGCAGGGCGAACCTCGGGAACGGCCCATGACCGGCCGCTCGTAGGCTCGTGCGCGCCGCGGATGACCGCGGCGAGTCCGCGAGAACCTCCAACCGGTTGAGGGGCGGCGGTGGTCTATTTGGTCGAGCCGCGCCTCGTCAACGAGCCCTTCGGCGATCCCGGTCTTTGCGCCGATTTCCGCTTTGGCCGGCGGGCTCTCCTGTTCGATCTCGGCGAGCTTCAGACGGTGCCGCCGCACAAGCTGCTGCGCGTGAGCGATGTCTTCGTCTCGCACACGCATGTGGATCATTTCAATGGCTTCGAGCGGCTGCTGCGCGTTTGCCTCGGCCGTCCCGCAAAGCTCCGCCTCACGGGGCCGCCCGGCTTCATCGACCGGGTCCAACACAAGCTCGGGGCCTATACCTGGAACCTCGTCGCCGAGAACGAGAGCGACTTCGTGATCGCTGTCGCGGAATTCGACGGAAGGAAGCTGGCCGCCGCCGCCGAATTTCACAGCCGCGACGCCTTCCTCCGGCGCGGCGCGGCGCCGCCGGACTTGCCGGAGGGTGTCTTGCTCGACGAGGAGGATTTCCAGGTCCGCGGCACGACGCTCGACCACGGCGTCCCAAGCCTCGCTTTCGCCTTCGCGGAGAAATTGCGGGTCAACGTGTGGAAAGACCGTCTCGACCGCATGGGGCTTGCAGTCGGCCCCTGGCTCAAAGACGCCAAGCGCGCGGTGCGGCGCGGCGATCCCGACGACACGCCGATCACGGCCTTGCGGAAGGGAAGCGCCGGGCCGGGCACGGCCACTCTGTCGCTCGGCGACCTCAAGGCCGAGGCGTTTCGGCTCGGGCCGGGCGAATGCTTCGCCTATGTCGTCGATACCGCCTATCACGAGCGGAATGCCGCCGGGATCATCGCGCTTGCCCGCAACGCCGACACGCTTTTCATCGAAGCGGTCTTTCTTGACGAGGACCGGGAGATCGCCGCGCGCAAGCACCACTTGACCGCCGCCCAAGCAGGGTCGCTGGCGCGCCGGGCCGGCGTGACGCGGATCGTGCCCTTCCATTTCTCGCCACGCTATCGCGACCGGGAAGACTGCCTGCGGCGCGAGGCGGCGCAAGCCTTTGCCGGCATCATCGACGCCGACGGCCGGCGGGAAGCCGCGCCCCCGCCCGGTGACGGCGCCACACCGTAGCGCTGGCGGCACTCCGCCTCTCGGCCGCGGACGACACGCTTGCCGCGAAGCGCCCCGCGCTTCTCGGTGACGACCGTCCGCTGCATTTCGGGCTTGCCCGACAGGTGAAAGTACAGCACCACCCAATCCTTGACGCGGCCGAGCTCGTGCGCGCGGGCCGTATTCGAGTAAAGCGCCGTGAAGTCCCAGGGGCCGCGGCGCGCGTGCAGCACCGGAAGCCAGGCCTCGTGCGTCGGGTTGAAGCGCTTGGGCGCCAGCTTCGGCAGCACGTCGGACGCCGCCTTGTCGCGATACTCGCGGTCGACGTCTAGCAGCAGGTCGATCGCGGGCTCCTGGCGATTGACTGGCCAGCGCGGGCGCACGCGCCCGAGCATTTCCGCCAGCGCGAGCCGGATCGAGGCGGCGCGCCGGCGGCCGATCCCGCGCACGGCGTCGAGCCGTCCTTGATGCACCGCGGATTCCAGGCCTTCGAGAGTGTCGACGCGCAGCACATCGTGCAGCCGTCTCGCCAGCTTCGGTCCGATGCCAGGGATCGCCCCGAACAGCTCCGCCGGCCCCGTGGCCGCCCTGAGCCGCTCGAGGTAGCGCCATCTGCCGGTATGCAGCATCTCGGCGACCGCGCGGGCGATCGACCGGCCGACGGAGGGTATGGCCTCGAGCGCGTCGCGCCCGCCTTCGCGGTCGATCTCGGCCAGGTCATGATCCAGCCGCTGTAACGCCTCCGCGGCTCTCCGATAGGCGGCAATCCGGAACGGGTCTGCGTTCTGCGCAGCGAGCAGCTCGGCCGCTTGCGCGAGTTTCGCCGCGATCGCGTCGTTGCGCGGGAAACTTGCGTCGACCGCTGCGGCCTGATGGCGGATCCGAGACTCGATCTCCGTTGTGGCGACCATGAGACTGCCCGTTGCCGCCGGATTTCTAGCGGCCACATGATACGAGGAGCGCCAGCATCGGTGATTGAGCTGGATCAATGGCTACCGGCCGAGATAGCCGTCGCCCTTTCCTTCGCGCGGGCGTCTTGACGTGCGTCAATGCGGCCCTCGGCCCCTCTGCAACGCTCGTGGCGTGCCAGCGGAGGAGCAGGAGAGCGATGAGCGGCAAGGGCTCGGGATTCGTCCTCATGCGCGCAGATCGGCGCGGCGAGCTGTCCCCGACCTATCTTCGC
>JASHTP010000258.1 GCA_030040495.1 Alphaproteobacteria bacterium | reverse complement strand
CTTTCTCGCGCCGCGCTCGGTCGGCCTGATCTGGGGCGTGGGCGCGGCGCTGCAGCGCAAGCTGGCCGGCGACGGCATCGCCACGATCGCCGAGCTGCGCCAGCGCGACGAGCGCGAGCTCGTCGCCCGCTACGGCGCCATCGGCCGCCGGCTCGCGCGCTTCGCCCGCGGCGAGGACGACCGCGCCGTCGACCCGGACGCGCCGATGAAGAGCGTGTCGGTGGAGACCACGTTCGCCCGCGACATCGCCCACTACGAGGCGCTGGCCGGCGAGCTCGAGCCGCTGTGCGAGAGCCTGGCGCGGCGCCTGGCGCGCGCCGGGCGCGCCGCCGCGGGCGTGACGCTCAAGCTCAAGACCGGCGATTTCCGCGTGCTGAGCCGGTCGCGGCGGCTCGCCGACCCGACGCAACGCGCCGACACGCTCTACCGCGCGGCGCTGCCGCTGCTGCGCCAAGCGGCCGACGGCACGCTCTTCCGCCTCATCGGCATCGGCGCCGACCGGCTCGCGGAAGCGGCGCTCGCCGATCCGCCGGACCTGTTTCAGGGATCAGGGATCAGGGATCAGGAGCCAGGCGTCAGGGATCAGGTGTCGGAAGATCCCGACCCCTGATTCCTGGCACCTGGTCGCTGGCTTCTGGCTCCTGCTCAGCAGTTCGGGCGCGGCAGCGCCTCGATGTCGTCGAGCTTGGCGCGGATGATGTAGTCGCCATAGTCGAGCGTCATGTCCTGCGACACGCCGTTGTCGAGGAGCCGCATGCCGAGCTCGTAGTCCGGCTGCTCCTGCTTGCTGTCCGCGGGAAAGAAGGCGAGGCGCATGCGCCAGGACGGCCGATCGAGCAGCGGGCTCTTCGGCAGCTTGTCGTTGGGGCTGGTCGGCCCCGGCTGCAGCTTGGGGCCGATCACCGCGGTGATCTGCCCGGCATTGTCCACCGTCGCGCCGTCGAACACCTTGCGCGCGACGAGCGTGTCGCCGGCCTCGGCGCGCTCGATCAGCACCAGCGTGTGCGCGGTGGGGAAGATGGTGCCGGGCGGCAGGGTCAGCGTCGCCGCCTCGGGCCGCGAGAACTCGGCCGAGCCGCCCTTGCCCTTGCCGTCGAGCTTGGCCTCGCCGCGGATCTCCTCGTCGAGGTCGCCATTGCGCAGCCTGCGCTCGTTGAAGCGGTAGCGCAGCCCGTCCTTCGATTCCCAGGTGACGAGGGTCGAACTCACATCGGTGTTGTCCTGCTCGGCATATTCGAGCCGGAGACGAAAGCGCTGCTGCACCGTCCAGCCGTCGCAGGTCTCGCCCCATTCATAGACCATGGCGCCGGTGGCGCCGACCACGCCGCTCGAGGATTTGGTCTGGACAAGATTGAGGCTGTAGAGCGCGCGATGCGGCGCGATGTCGAAGGCGGACGCCGCCGGCGCGGCGAGGCAGAGCACTGCGGCAAGGGGAACGAGGCGAACGGTCCGAAAAGTCATTTCCGGGAGTCCCGATGGGCTGCGGGGAGGAGCGAATCCTGGGCGCCGAGTATGTCATGCTTCGAACGCCGAAGGTAGTAGCGCACCCGGGCGCGAAACATCCCCGCGCCGCGCGCCGAGGCCGGCCTTCCGGCACACGGTGCCGGCAGCTTCTGCCGGGCGGCAGCTTCTTCCCCGCGGGGCAATGCGGAACAGCCGCGGATTTCCTGCATTGCGGCGATTGGCATGGGTTTTGCGAAAACCCCGGGGAACGCCAAAGAACGACGCGGACGACAACAATGCCTGTCCCTGCTGAAACCCGCTGGCATACGGATGAGCGCGGCGTAGCCCGCCTCATACCGGCCGCCCCGCCCGGCCCCGAGGATCAGCCGGCGCTGCTCGACTGGGCACTCGCCGCCGCCGCCGCGGCCGAACAGCGGATCGCCGATCTCGAAGAGCGGCTCGCCTATCTCGAGGGTTTGTCGGTCACCGACGAGCTCACCGCCGTGCTCAATCGCCGCGGCTTCGGGCTCGAGCTGACGCGGGCGATCGCGGCGGCGTCGCGCGGCGGGCCGCGCGGCGTGCTCATCGTCTGCGACCTCGACGGCTTCAAGGCGGTGAACGACCTTTACGGCCACCGCGCCGGCAACGAGGTGCTGCGCCAGCTCGCCGACGGCCTGCGCCGCCGCGTGCGCAAGAACGACGTCGTCGGCCGGCTCGGCGGCGACGAGTTCGCAATGCTGCTCATCGGCGCGAGCCTCGCCAATGCGCGGCGCAAATGCACCTGCCTCGCCCGGGCGCTGACCACCTCGCCGCCGGAGATCGACGGCGCGCCCATCCCGCTCAGCGCCAGCTTCGGCCTCGCCGAGTATGACGGCAGCGAGGATCCGGAGGCACTGCTGCACCGCGCCGACATGGCGATGTATGCGCAGAAGCGCGCCGGCCGCGACACGCCGGATGTCGGCAACGGGCACTGAACGCCCGCTGTCGCCGCTCAGCGCGCGGCGAGCCTCAGCCTGAGCCCGTCCGCTTCTTCGCGCGAGAGCGGCCCCACCACCACGCGATGGAACTGCCGACCCTGGACCTCGGCCGGAACGATGCTGACCCGAAGCGGCGCGTAGCCGGCCGCCGCGCGCGCGGCATTGGCGGGATCGAGGAAGCTGCCGACGGTGACATACTGGTCGCGCACCACCGACGGCGGCGCCGTGCCGTCCGCCGGCCGCGCCACGGCGGCGCTACCCTGTTCGACCGGCACGGTCTTGGCGCGCGCGGTCAAGGTGCTGTCGCAGACCGGCTTGTCCTGAAGCACCGGCCGCAGCAGCGCGCAATCCTCCCCGGTGGCGGCGGAGATGCCGTGGTCGGTCACCGACTTGCCGGTGGCGACGTAGCTGACCCCATCGGCGGCGAGCGAGGCGACGGTGACCGCCGGAGGCACGGCGCAGCCCGCCGCGAGAAGCGGCAGGAGCAGCGGCGACAGCAGCCACCGGAATGTGCGCACGGGACCAGACCCCGGCCGTTACGGTCCCGATGATTCTCGCCGAGGTAGCAGAACAAAGCAAGAAAAACGCGCGGGCCGTCAATCCTTCTTGGCGGCGGGCGGCAGCGCCAGCCGGATATGCAGCTCCTTGAGCCGCTCGGGCGGGACCTCGGACGGCGCCTGCATCAGCAGATCCTGCGCCTGCTGGTTCATCGGGAAGGCGACGACCTCGCGGATGTTGGGCGTGTCGGCGAGCAGCATGACGATGCGGTCGATGCCCGGCGCCGAGCCGCCATGCGGCGGGGCGCCGTACTTGAAGGCGTTGAGCATGCCGCCGAAACGCGCCTCGACCTCGGCGGCGGAATAGCCCGCGATCTCGAACGCCTTGTACATGATCTCCGGGCGGTGGTTGCGGATCGCGCCCGAGCTCAGCTCGACGCCGTTGCAGACGATGTCGTACTGAAAGGCCTTGATCGTCAGCGGGTCCCGCGTCGTCAGCGCTTCGAGCCCGCCCTGCGGCATCGAGAAGGGATTGTGGCTGAAATCGATCTTCCGGGTCTCCTCGTTGAACTCGTACATCGGGAAGTCGACGATCCAGCAGAAGCGGAAGGCGTTCCGCTCGATCAGGCCGAGCTCATGCGCGATCTTGGTGCGCGCCGCGCCGGCGAGCTTCTCCGCCGCCGGCTTCTTGTCGCAGACGAAGAACACGGCGTCGCCGTCCTTGAGCCCGGCGACCGCCTTGAGCCGCTCGAGCCGCGGCGCATCGAGGAATTTGGCGATCGGGCCTTTCGCCGCGCCTTCGGCGAAGACGATATAGCCGAGCCCCGGCGCGCCCTCGCCGCGCGCCCAGTCGTTGAGCTTGTCGAAGAAGCTGCGCGGCTGGGAGGCGACGCCCGTCACGGCGATGGCGCGCACCACGCCGCCCTCCTCGACCGCGCCGGCGAAGACCCTGAAGCCGGAGCCGCGGAACACCTCGCCCGCCTCGGAGATCACCAGCGGGTTGCGCAGATCCGGCTTGTCGGTGCCGTAGCGCAGCAGCGCATCCTCGTAGGTGATGCGCGGGAAAGGTAGCGGCGTCGCCACTCGGCCGCCGCCGAACTCGACGAAGATGCCGTGCAGCACCGGCTCGATGGCGGCGAAGACGTCCTCCTGCGTCACGAACGACATCTCGAAGTCGAGCTGGTAGAACTCGCCCGGGGACCGGTCGGCCCGGCTCGCCTCGTCGCGGAAGCAGGGCGCGATCTGGAAGTAGCGGTCGAAGCCCGCCACCATCAGCAGCTGCTTGAACTGCTGCGGCGCCTGCGGCAGCGCGTAGAACTTGCCGGGATGAAGCCGGCTCGGCACGAGATAGTCGCGCGCCCCTTCGGGCGAGCTCGCCGTCAGGATCGGCGTCTGGAACTCCATGAAGCCCTGCTCGATCATGCGCCGGCGGATCGAGGAGATGACCTTCGAGCGCAGCACGATGTTGGCGTGGATGCTCTCGCGGCGCAGGTCGAGGAAGCGGTATTTGAGCCGCATCTCCTCAGGATAGTCGGCCTCGGTGTTGACCGGCATCGGCAGCGGCTCGGCCTCGGACAGCAGCTGGAGCTCGGCGATCTGCACCTCGACCTCGCCGGTGGGCAGCTTCGGGTTCACCGTCTCCGGCGAGCGCTTCACCACCGTGCCGGCGATGCTGACGACGCTTTCGAGCCGCTGCGCGTCGGCGATCTCAAAGAGCGGGCTCGAGCGGTCGATGACGCACTGGGTGACGCCGTAATGGTCGCGCAGGTCGACGAACAGCAGCGAGCCGTGGTCGCGCTTGCGGTGGACCCAGCCCGCCAGCCGCACGGTGCGCCCGGCGTCGGCGAGGCGCAGCGCGCCGCAGGTCTCGGTGCGATAGGCGTGCATGGGCCGATATCCGCTCCGCATCGGGGAAAGCCGGAAAACATGAGGGTGGCGGCGGCTTTGTCAAGCGCCGGATGCGCCGGGGCCGAGGCGGTTTGCCCGGAGCCGCTTTCGGTGTATAGCACGCCGATGCAAGTGATCGATTCCTCTGCGGCGCTCGCCGCCTTCTGCCGGCGCCAGGCCGGCGCCTCCTATCTCACCGTCGATACCGAGTTCATGCGCGACAAGACCTACTGGCCGCAGCTCTGCCTGGTGCAGGTCGCGGGGCCGGACGAGGCGGCGGCCATCGACCCGCTGGCGCCGGGCATCGACCTCGCCCCGCTCCTCGCGCTGATGGCAGACGCCGGCGTGCTCAAGGTCTTCCACGCGGCGCGGCAGGACATCGAGATCTTCGTCAACCTGATGGGCTCCGTGCCGGCACCGCTTTTCGACACCCAGGTCGCGGCCATGGTCTGCGGCTTCGGCGACGCCGTCAGCTACGAGACGCTGGCGGGGCGGCTCGCCGGGGCGCATATCGACAAATCCTCGCGCTTCACCGACTGGGCGCACCGCCCGCTCACCGAGCGGCAGCTCCAATACGCGCTCACCGACGTGGTGCCGCTGCGCACGGTCTACGAGAAGCTCGCGCAGCGCCTCGCCAGCACCAAGCGCAGCCACTGGCTCGCGGAGGAGATGGCCACCCTCACCGATCCCGCCACCTACCGCCAGGATCCGCAGGAGGCGTGGCGCCGGTTCAAGATCCGCAGCAACAACCGCAAGCTGCTGGCGCTGGTGCGCGAGCTCGCGGCCTGGCGCGAGACCGCGGCGCAGCAGCGCAACCTGCCGCGCAACCGGCTGTTGCGCGACGAATCGATCCTGGAGATCGCGGCGCACGCGCCCGCCACCGTCGCCGAGCTGGCGCGCTCTCGCGGGCTCGGCCGCGGCTTCGCCGAAGGCAAGCTCGGCGGCGAGCTGCTCGCCGCCGTGCAGCGCGCGCTGGCGCTGCCCGAAAGCGCCTATCCCGAGCCGCCGCCGCGGCGCGAGCCGCCGCCGGGCATCGGCCCGCTGGTCGATCTGCTGCGCGTGCTGCTGAAGCTGCGCTGCGAGGAGAACGACGTGGCGCAGAAGCTCGTCGCCGACACCGAGGATCTCGAGATGATCGCCGCCGACGACATGGCGCCGGTGCGCGCGCTGCAGGGCTGGCGCGGCGCGCTTTTCGGCAAGGATGCGCTCGACCTCAAGCACGGCCGCCTGGCGCTGACCGCCGCCGGCAAGCGCATCAAGCTGGTGCGCCTCGCCGCCGCGAGCGAGGCCGCGCAATAGCGGCGCGAGACTCGCGGCGGAATAGGGCATAGCATTCCATGGGCTCGGCGCGGCGCGCCGGGTGAAACCGAAGCGAAACGGGAGGACGCCATGGAACTCGGCCTCTTCACGATGCCTTCCCATCCGCCCGAGAGAAGCCTCTATGACGGGCAGCAATGGGACTTGCAGGTGCTGCGCTGGGCCGACGAGCTCGGCTTCAGCGAGGCGTGGATCGGCGAGCACCATACCGCGCCGTGGGAGCCCAACCCGACGCCCGACCTGCTGGTGGCCCAAGCGCTGCTGCAAACGAAAAACATTCGCATCGGGCCCGGCGGCTTCCTGCTGCCCTATCACCATCCGGCCGAGCTCGCCAACCGGGTCGCCATGCTCGATCATCTGTCGCAAGGCCGGCTCAATTTCGGCGTGGCCGCGAGCGGCCTGCCCAGCGACTGGCAGATGTTCAACGTCGACGGCATGTCCGGGCAGAACCGGGAGATGACGCGCGAAGCGCTCGACATCATCCTGAAGCTGTGGAGCTCCGTCGAGCCGTTCCACTACGAGGGCAAATTCTGGAAGGTCGATCGGCCGGCGGAGATGCTGGGCGTGCTGCGGCCGCACATCAAGCCGCTGCAAACGCCGCATCCGCCGATCGGCGTCGCCGGCCTGTCCAAGAACTCGGACACGCTGAAGCTCGCGGGCGAGCGCGGCTTCATTCCGATGAGCCTCAATCTCAATCCGGCCTACGTGGCGAGCCACTGGGACAGCGTCAAGGCCGGGGCGCAGCGCAGCGGCCGCCGGCCGAGCCGGCGCGACTGGCGCATCGTGCGCGAGATCTTCGTCGCCGACAGCGACGAGGAGGCTTGGCGGCTCTCGGTCGGCGGCATGATGGGACGGATGTACGGCCAATACTTCCTGCCGCTGCTCGGCGCCTTCGGCTTCAAGGAATATCTGAAGCACCGACCGGACGTCGCCGACAGCGACGTGACGCCGGACTATTGCGCCCGGCACAATTGGCTGGTCGGCTCGCCGCGCACCGTCGCCGAGCGGCTCGAACAGGTCTATGACGAGCTCGGCGGCTTTGGCACCATCCTGCTGTTCTGCTTCGACTATGCGGAGAATCCCAAGGCCTGGCTGCACTCGATGGAGCTGCTCGCCCAGGAGGTCATGCCCAGGCTCGCCCATCTCGCGCCCTAGCCGCCGGACGCCAGCCCAGGCGAGACTCGCCGCGAAATCGGGGTTAGGCTCTGTCGGTCCGGGAAGCGGGTTCAAGCAAAAAAGGCGCGCCCGCCGCCTGCCCGGCGTGAGGGAGGGCCGATGGAATTCGGCATGTTCCACGAATTTCAGTGGACGCCCGGCGAAAGCGAGGCGGCCGCCTTCGCCCATTCCTTCGAACAGGTCGACGCGGCGGAACGTTGGGGGCTCGACGCGATGTGGCTCGCCGAGCTGCACTTCGCCCCCGAGCGCTCGGTGCTGTCGGCGCCGCTCGTCGTCGGCAGCGCGATTGCCGCGCGCACGCGCCGCATGAAGATCGGCACCGCGGTCCAGGTGCTGCCGCTCTGCCATCCGCTGCGCCTTGCCGAAGAAGCGGCGACGCTCGACCAGATCAGCGACGGAAGGCTCATCTTCGGCGTCGGGCGGAGCGGCTTCCCGCACACCTACGAGGCCTATGGCGTGCCTTACGCCGAGAGCCGCGAGCGCTTCGCCGAGACGCTGGAAATCGTGCGGCGGGCCTGGACCGAGCCGCGCTTCTCCCATCGCGGCAAGTATTTCAGCTACGAGAACGTGGCGCTGGTGCCGAAGCCGCGCCAGAAGCCGCATCCACCGATCCGCGTCGCCGCCACCAGCCCCGACACCTATGCCGCGATCGGCTCCTTGGGCCACGCCATCTTCGTCGCGGTGCGCCTTGGCACCTTTTCCGAGCTGGCGCCGGGCATCCAGGCCTATCGCGAAGCCTACCGCGCGGCGGGCCATCCCGGCCTGGGCGAGGTCTATCTGCGCGTCCCGGTATACGTCGCCGAGACCGCCGAGCGGGCGCGCGACGAGCCCGAGGCCAGCATCATGCGGCTCTTGCGCTATACCGGCGCGCTCATCGGCCAGTCCGCGGGCCGCGCCGGCGCACGCGAGATCGAGCAACGCGCCGAGCGCGGCGAGCGGATGCAGACCATCACCTATGACGAGGTGCTGCGCGACAAGGTCATCGTCGGCACGCCGGCGATGGTCGTCGACCGGCTGCAGCAGCTGCGCGAGGAGATCGGTCTCGACGGCATCCTGGCGGAGCTCAACAGCGGCAGCCTCATCCCGCACGACCGCGTGCTCAACGCGCTGCGGCTGCTGTGCGAAGAGGTGATGCCGCGTTTCAAGTAGCCGGCGACGGGTCGAGCGCGCCCGCTACCCCCGGCGCAGCTCCGTCCGCTTGCCCAGGCTGCGCCCGAGCGCGTCGAGGCGGCGCTGCACGCTTTCGCCGTAGCGCTTCGCCGCGTCGCCGGAGAGCGTCAGCACCAGGGTGTTGCCCTCGAGGGCGAGCTTGCTGCGCGCGAGCAGGCCGGGCCCGCCGCCGGAGAGCGTGAAGGCGAGGCGGAGCGCCAATCCCACGACGCGCGCCGCAGCGAGCGCATCCTCGTCGAGCAGCGCCGTCAGCACCTCGAACGAGTCGCCGCCGCCGTAGCGCGCGTAGATCGCCGCGGCGAGCCAAGCCCGCTCGGCATGGTCGAGCCCGGCCACGGGCATGTAGAGGACGCTGTGGAGCGCCTGCTCCGCGCGGTAATCCGGATGCTCGTGCCAGGCGAGGTCGCCGAGCAGCGCCGCCGCCTGCCGCAGCCTCTGCTGCGCCGCGCCTTCGCCGGCGAAGATCGGGCTCGTCCAGGCGAAGACCTCCTCGCCGTCGCTGCCGAAGCGGCGGTTGGCAAGCGCGAGATCGGCGCAGCCGGCGAGCAGCGGATCCTCGCGCTGCGCCTCGCCGCGCAGCAGGTTGTAGAGGTGGCCCTCGCGCAGCCCGAAAGCGGAGAAGACGAGCTGCTTGGGGCCGATGCGGCGCAGCAGCCGCTGCAGCACCCGCGCCGCGATCGGCACAACGTCGAGACGCTTCCTCGACACGGTGGTGATCTTCTCCAACGACTTGCGCGACTGGTGCGCGATGAGGTCGAGGAAATCCTCGGCCTCGCCGCGCGGCACGGTGTATTGCTGGATGATGTGCAGCGGATAGTGCGTCTGCTCCATGTGGATGCGCGCCAGCGCCCGCCACGCGCCGCCCACGGCGTAGAAGGCGCCGCCATCGACCTTGGCGCTGAGCCAGGGCACGGTCGCGAAATGCTTGTCGATGACGTCGCGCAGCTTGCGGTCGTCGCCGGCGTAGTCGGCAAGCCGCAGCGGGCCCACCGGCAGGGTCTCGGCGGCGCCGACCTGGCCGCCCGCCACCGGCACCAGCTCGACGCTGCCGCCGCCGAGATCGCCGACGACGCCGTTCGCCTCGGGAATGCCGGCGAGCACGCCATAGGCGGAGAGCCGGCCCTCTTCGGCGCCGGCCAGCACCTTGACCTTGAGGCGATGGCGCCGCTGGATCTCGGCGACGAAGCTGCGGCCGTCGCTGGCGTCGCGCACCGCGGCGGTGGCAAGCACGTCGAGCCGGCGCGCGCCGATGCTGCGCGCGAGCGCGACGAAGCGCTGCAGGTTGGCGCGTGCCAGCTCGACGCCGTCGGGGTCGAGCCGCCCGGTGCGCTCGAGCCCGCGCCCGAGGCCGCACATGACCTTCTCGTTGAAGAGGGCGCGCGGCGAGCGGCGGACGCCGTCATAGATGACGAGGCGCAGGGAGTTCGAGCCGATATCCACCACCGCGACGCAGCCCCGGCGCGCCGGCGGGCGCCCTCGGCGCGTTCCCCGGCGCGGCACCGCACGCATTCTCAACGCTTGGCTCAGAGCTCGGTCTTCTCGACGACGAGGCGCGGGGCGGAGCGGGCGCGGTTGAGCGCGCTGCCCCGGCCCGACAGGCTCGGATTGGTCATGAAATAGGTATGGGCGCTGAAGGCGTCGGGCGCAACGCTCTCGCGCACATACTCGCCGTCGGGCTGCAGCCGCCAGGAGAGCGCCTGGTCGCGCAGATTGGCCCCCATGATCTCGTCGAGCACCTGCCGGTGCACCGTCTCGTTCTCGATCGGCACCAGCGCCTCGACGCGCCAATCGAGGTTGCGCGGCATCCAGTCGGCCGAGGAGATGAACACCTCGGCCTCGTCCGAAGGCAGCTTGTGGCCGTTGCCGAAGCAGACGATGCGGCCATGCTCGAGGAAGCGGCCGATGATGCTTTTCACCCGGATGTTCTCGGAAAGCCCGGGCACGCCGGGCCGGAGGCAGCAGATGCCGCGCACGACGAGATCGATCTGCACCCCCGCCTCGGAGGCGCGATAGAGGAGGTCGATGATGGCGGGATCGACCAGCGAATTGACCTTGGCCCAGATCTGCGCCGGCCGGCCGGCGCGGGCATGCTCGATCTCGGCCTCGATCAGCTCGACCAGGCGCTGGCGCAGGTTGATCGGCGCCACCGCGATCTTCTCCAGCGTTGCCGGCGTGGCATAGCCGGTCATGTAGTTGAACAGCCGCTGCGCATCGCGGCACAGCGCGGGATCGCAGGTGAAGAAGGAAAGGTCGGTATAGACCTTGGCGGTGTAGGGGTGATAGTTGCCGGTGCCGAAATGCACGTAGGAGCGCAAGGTGCCGGCCTCGCGCCGCACCACCAGCGACACCTTGGCGTGGGTCTTGAGCTCGAGGAAGCCGTAGACCACCTGCACGCCCGCGCGCTCGAGGTCGCGCGCCCAGCGGATGTTCTGCTCCTCGTCGAAGCGCGCCTTGAGTTCGACCAGCGCGGTCACCGACTTGCCCGCCTCCGCCGCCTCGATGAGGGCGCGCACGATAGGGCTGTCGTCGCTGGTGCGGTAGAGCGTCTGCTTCACCGCCACCACGGCGGGGTCGCGCGCCGCCTGGCGGACGAACTGCACCACCACGTCGAAGCTCTCGTAGGGATGGTGGACGACGATGTCCTTTTGCCGTATGGCGGCGAAGCAGTCGCCGCCGAAATCGCGGATGCGCTCGGGGAAGCGCGGATTGTAGGGCGTGTAGATGAGGTCCGGCCGCTCGTCGATGATGAGCTGCTTGGTGTCGGCGAGGCCGAGCAGGCCCTCGAGCGGGAACACGTCGTCGGGCGAGGCGTCGAGCTGCTCGACGAGGAAGTCGCGCAAATCCTCCGGCATGCCGGCCTCGACGCCGAGGCGGATGACGTTGCCGCGGCGGCGGCGCTTCAGCGCCGTCTCGAACAGGCGCACGAGGTCCTCGGCTTCTTCCTCGATCTCGATGTCGCTGTCGCGCAGGATGCGGAACATG
Source organism: Alphaproteobacteria bacterium (assembly GCA_030040495.1). GTDB lineage: Bacteria > Pseudomonadota > Alphaproteobacteria > ATCC43930 > CGMCC-115725 > DAHUYF01. The sequence goes on along the minus strand of JASHTP010000258.1, from coordinate 5,133 downwards.
CCCTGGCCGGCGACGGAGAAGCCGGGGAAGAGGTGGTCGAGGAAGAGCCCGATGAGCTGCTCCAGCGGCAGGAAGCGCACCGCCTTGCCCGGCAGGCGGATGAAGCGGTTGAGCGTCCCCGGGATGAGCAGCAGCGCTTCCATCCGGTCGCCGTCGCTGTGGCGCTTCAGCTGCAGCGCCAGGCCGAGGCCGAGATTGGCGATGAAGGGAAAGGGATGCGCGGGATCGATGGCGAGCGGCGTCAGCACCGGAAAGATCTCGGCCATGAAGCGCTCTTCGAGCCAGGCGCGGTCCTCGGCGCCGAGCTCCTCGGGCCCGACCACGGCGATGCCGGCCTCGGCCATCTGCTGGCGCAGCACGCGCCACGTCACCTGCTGGTCGCGTATCAGCTTGCCGGCGCGCAGGTTGATCGCCTCGAGCTGCTGCTGCGGCGTGAGTCCATCCTGGCTCGGCGTCGCAATGCCGGCGAGCACCTGGGCTTTGAGGCCGGCGACGCGCACCATGTAGAACTCGTCCAGGTTGTTGTCCGAGATCGACAGGAAGCGCAGCCGTTCCAGCAGAGGATGACGCAGGCTGTCCGCCTCGGCCAGAACTCGCTCATTGAAGGCGAGCCAGCTGAGCTCACGGTTGATGAAACGCGCCGGCGACTGGGCGTCGATCTGCGACGCCGCGGCGCGCAAGGCCTTGGCCACGGTTTCCGCTCTCCTTCCCCTGCCCGGGATTGCCAGTCTATAACGGCCAGATGGCGATGTCATGGCACCCGGCGGGAGGCTCATGAGCGAGCTCTATCTGCTGCGGCACGCCAAGGCGGTGCCGCAAGAGGAGGGCGGGCCCGACCGCGACCGCCCGCTCGAGCAGCGCGGCCGCCGCGCCGCCCAGGCGGTGGCGCAGTGGATCGCCGAGCACGGCGTCAACCCGCAGCTGGTGCTGTGCTCGCCGTCGCTGCGCACGCGCCAGACGCTCGACATCGTCGCCACCGCCTTCCCGCGCCCGCCGCAGATCCTGATCGAGGACGAGCTCTACCTCGCCGCCGCCCGCGAGCTCCTCGCCCGGCTGCGCCGCGTGCCGGCGGAGACCGGAAGCGTCATGCTGGTCGGCCACAATCCTGGGTTTCAAGAGCTTGCAGTTTACCTATCGGAAGTAGTAAGCGGCCCATTGGTAGCGCGACTCGGCGGCTTTCCGACGGGCGCGCTCGCGACCTTCCAGATCGAGGTCGCCTGGGCGGCCTTGGCGCGCAAGCGCGCGCGACTCGTCGCCCTGGCGGCGCCGAAGGAGCTGATGCGGGGCCTCGATTAGCCGCCGGCGACCTCGAGCTGGACGTCGACATTCCCGCGGGTGGCGTGCGAATAGGGGCAAATCTTCTCGTGGGCTTCCTTGACCAGGGCCTCGAGCGCCGCCTGCGCGATGCCGTGCTCCTCCACCCGCAGCTTGACGGCGATACCGAACCCGCCGGCCTCGCGCGGGCCGACCGACACCGCGCAGGTGACTTTCGCCTGCGTCGCGTCCTGCTTGCGCTGCTTGGCGACGAAGTCGAGCGCGCCGCCGAAGCATGCGGCGTAGCCGGTGGCGAAAAGATGCTCGGGCGTGGTGGTGCCGGGCTTGCCCGGCCCGCCCATGGCTTTCGGCACCGAGAGGTTGACCGCGACCGAGCCGTCGCTGGCCTCGCTGTGTCCATTGCGGCCGCCGATGGCGGTCGCGGTGGCGGTGAAGAGCGGTTTGATCTTGTCCATGGGGCACCGATTCGAAAGGGGGGAGAAGACGAGGATTCGGCCGCCGACGCCCGGCGTCAACGGCAAATCCGGGTCATGGCGGCCTCCACGCTCAAAGCGGCTCGATTCCCAGCACTTTCTTCGCCAGCGGCACGGTGACGCGGCGATGCTCGGCCAGCGCGGCGGCGTCGAGCGCCGCCACCGCCTGCTGCGCGGCGGCGAAGGAGCGCTCGAGATGGAGCGCCAGGTAGGCGACGACCTCCTCCCCCACCGCCAGCTGGCGGTCGGCGAAGAGCTTGACCAGCAACGCGCCGATGAGCGCCTCGTCCGGCGCCGCCACCGCCACCGCCGGAGCGGCGCTGAGGCGCGAGCGCAGGTCGGGCAGCGCGCTCGCCCAGCGCGCCGGCGCCTCGCGAGCGACGACGAGCAGCTGGCCGCGCCGCTCGGCGATGAGATTGTAGAGATGGAGCAGCGGCTCCTCGGCGGCGCGGTCGGCCTCGTCGACGATCGCCGCCGTCGCGACGCCGAGCAGCGCCGGCACGCGGTCGGTGGCGAGCGCGGCGGGATCGATGAAGCGTGCCGCCGCGCCGGCGGCGAAGACATGGGCGAGATGGGTCTTGCCGCTGCCCGCCGGCCCGTAGAGCGCCAGCGCCGGCGCCGGCCAGCGCGGCCAGCGGTCGAGCCAGGCGATCGCCGCCGCGTTGCAGGGCGCCACCAGGAAATCGGCGCGCCCTAGCGCCGGGCGGTGCGGCAGGTCGAGCGGCAGCTGTGCCATCGTCAGGAGACAGGCTCCTAGTCGGCCGAATGCCGGCCGGCGGGGTCGTAGAGCGAGCTGGCGAGATAGCGCGCCAGCATGAAGCGCACCAGCACGCCGATCACCGCCGCCGTGGGCAGCGCCAGCAGCACGCCGAGGAAGCCGAAGACGCTGCCGAAGGCGAGCAGCGCGAAGATCACCCAGACGGGATGGAGGTGGACGCGCTGTCCGACCAGCTTCGGCGCGAGGATGTTCGATTCCAGCACCTGGCCGATGGCGAAGACGACGATGACCGCGAGCAGCCCGGAAAAGCTGCCGAACTGGATGAGGGCGAGGCTCAGCGCCAGCACCAGCCCGGTGGCGAAGCCGACATAGGGGATGAAGGTGAGGATGCCGGCCAGCACGCCGATGATCAGGCCGAACTCGAGACCGATCAGCGACAGCGCCGCGGCGTAATAGATGCCGACGCCGAGGCAGACGAGAAGCTGGCCGTGGACGTAGCCGGCAAGCGTCGCGTCGACGATCTTGGCCTGCTCGCGGATGGTGGCGAGGTGCTGCCGCGGCAGCCAGCTGTCGACGCGGCGGACGATGCGCTCCCAGTCGCGCAGCAGGAAGAAGGCGACGATCGGCGTGATGAAGATGAGCGACAGCAGGTTGGCGAGCGCGATGCCGCTGGTGAGCACGCTCTGGAGGAAGCGGGCGAGCCACCCGGCGATGTCGCCGACGGCGTTGCCGAGCGCGTCGCGCGCCTTGGCGAAATCCTCGGGCGCGAGATGCCGCTGGGCGAACTGCATCAGCTGCGCGAGGCGCCCGCGGGCGGCGTCGACGAGGCCGGGGACGCGGCTGGAGAGCTCGGCCGCCTGCAGCCGCACCAGCGGCACCAGCAGCGCGAAGACGGCGAGCAGCAGCACCACGAAGAGCAGCAGCGCGAGCACCGTCGCCAGCGCGCGCGGCACGTGCCAGCGCTCCAGCCGGCTCACCGCGGGGTCGAGGAAATAGGCGATCGCCGATCCGGCGGCGAAGGGCAGCAGGATCGGGCTCAGCAGATGGACGAGCAGGAAGAAGACGACGAGCGCGCCAAGCCAGAAGAAAGCCTGCTGACGCTGGCCCGCGGTCACGATCCCGCCCCCGCCCCGGCCAACGCCCGGGTCCAGCGCACGAGATAGCCGGCGCCGGAGATGGTGGTCGTCGCCGCGACGGCATAGATCAGCAGCGCGGCCAGTCCCTCGACCGCGACGGCGAGGCCGAGCGAGGCCAGCACCACGCCGACGAGGGCGATCTGCAGCGCGGTGTTGAGCTTGCTCACCAGCAGCGGCTCCCAGCGCATCGGATGGCCGAGCGCCGCCACCAGCAGGAAGCCGCCGACGATCAGCGCGTCGCGGAAGACGACGAGGATGACCAGCCAGACCGGGAGGTGCTTGGCCAGCCCCAAGGTCACGTACATGCTGACCAGCAGCGCCTTGTCGGCGATCGGGTCGAGCAGCGCGCCGAGCTCGGAGCGCTGGTCGAAATGCTTGGCGATGAAGCCGTCGACCGCGTCCGACAGGCCCGCGGCGATGAACAGCCAGAAGGCGGCGGCGAAGTGGTCGAGCAGCACCAGCCAGATCGCGATCGGCACGCACAGCAGGCGCCCGAGGGTGATCAGGTTCGGCAGGCTCACCGCGCCGGCCTCACTGCGAGGTGGCCGGCACAGAGCGCCGTTGCAAGACCCAGTCGGGATCGCTGCCGCTGAGCTCGAGATCGCGCTGCGCGAGGGCGACGCGGAGCTGGTCGGGATCGCCGACATAGCGGATCTCGACCGTCGCCTCGTGGCGGTCGAGCGACACCAGCCGGCTGCCGCGCACGGCCGGGATCGCGGCAAGCCGGTCGCGCACCGCGACCCAATCCTGCAGCGTCGGCGCCGGCACGCGCGCGACCAGCGTGCCGCTATGGCCGAAGTCGAGGATGTTGGCCGCCTTCCACGCCTCCTCCACTTGCGCCGCGATGTCGAGGACGGCGCGGGCCGTCATGTCGGCGTCGCTTTCGCCGGCATTGGCGACGGTGCTCGTGACCCAGGTCTGCTCGGTCCCCGGCAGGCCCGGCGAGTAGCGCGTGGTGGTGACGTCGAGCTCGTGCTGCGCGCCGTCGGTCTTCAGCGTCGCCTGCGTCACCAGCACGTCGGCATTGCCGTAGCGCTGCGAGATCGCCTGCAGCCGGTCGTCGTCGCCCTTCGACGCCGCGTCGGCGTCGATCGCCTGCACGTCCGCGAGATCGCCGAGCGGCCGCTCGAGCGGCACCAGCCCGGGCGGGATCGTCGCGCTCGCCCAGGCGTCGCGCCAGGGATTGGGGTCCTCCCACAGCGCGATGCGGTCGCCGTCATGCAGCACCGGCAGGACGACGACCGGCTTGCTCACCGTCTCGGCGAAGCCGATGCCGGCGTCGCGCAGCATCTGCCGCACCGCGTCGGCGCGGAAATACACGGTGAAGTCGGCGAGGTAGCGGACGCTCGAGCGGCGCTCATGCGCGACCTCGAAGCCCTGCACCAGCTGGTTGAGCTGGTCCGGGCCGACCTTGGGCAGGCGGCTGCGGTCGGCGCGGAGCGTCAGCCGCTGCATCAGCATGTCGAAGGCGTGGCTCTCGCCTTCGACGATCGCCTGGTCGCGCGCCGCCGCGGCGCTGGCGGCGGTGACG
>JASHTP010000257.1 GCA_030040495.1 Alphaproteobacteria bacterium | reverse complement strand
CGGCGGCTGGCGCCCGCGGTCGAGCGGACGCGCCGCGCCGTCCACCGCGCCGTCGTCGCGGTCACCGATCACATCGAGAAGTTCCGCTTCAACAGCGCCGTGGCGCGCATCCGCGAGCTCACCAACCTGCTCGAGGAAATGAGCGAGGGGGAGGGCGCCGGCGCGGTGATGCGCGAAGGCGTCGAGGTGGCGGTGCGGCTCGTCGGCCCGATGATGCCGCACTTGGCCGAGGAGCTTTGGCAGGCGCTCGGCCACGCGACGCTGCTCGCCGAGGAGGCCTGGCCCGCGGCCGACCCGGCGCTGGTCGTCGAGGAGCAGGTGACGCTGGCGGTGCAGGTCAACGGCAAGCTGCGCGCCACGGTCGAGCTGCCGCGCGACTGCGACGGGCCGGCGGCCGAGACCGCGGCGCTGGCGCTGGCGCCGGTGCGGCGCGCGATGGAGGGCAAGCCGCCGCGCAAGATCATCGTGGTGCCGAACAGGATCATCAATGTCGTGGTCTAGGCGCACGGCGGCGGCAGGACGGCTCGGCGCGGCTCTCGCGCTTGCCGCGCAAGCGCTGACGCCGGCGGCGACGGGCGCGGTCGCGCTCGCGCTTGGCGGCTGCGGCTTTCATCCGCTATACGGCGAAGCGGCGCAGCTGCGCGAGGCGCCGGAGCTTGCCGGCGTCGTCGTCGCGCCGATCCCCGACCGCTACGGCCAGGAGCTCGAGCTGTCGCTGCGCGAAGCGCTCAATCCCGAAGGGCTCGAGGTCAAGCCGCGCTACCGGCTGCAGGTGGTGATCCTCAGCACGCGCAGCGACCTCGGCATTCAGCGCGACGCGAGCGCGACGCGCGGCCGCGTCGACGTCTACGCCACCTTCACCCTCCTCGAGCTCCCCGCCGGCAAGCAGATCTATGCCTCGCGCGCGCAATCGACCAGCGCCTTCAACATTCTGCAGGACGCCTACGCGGCCCAGATCGCCGAAGACGACGCGCGCTCGCGCACCGTGACCGACCTCACCAACGAGATCCGCACGCGCCTGCTGCTGTTCCTGCGCGATCGGCTGGCCGAGAAGCAAAGCGGCTGACGCGCCTTGAAGCTGCCGCCGGCCCGTCTCGCCGCCTTCCTCGCCAAGCCCGATGCCGCCTGTCGCGCCGCGCTGTTCTACGGCCCCGATGCCGGGCTGGTGCGCGAGCGTGCCGACCGTCTCGCCATGGCCATCGCGCCCGACCTCAGAGACGCCTTCCGCGTCGCCGATCTCGCGGCATCGGCGCTCGCCGCCGATCCCGCGCGGCTCAACGACGAGGCGGCGGCGCTGTCGCTCAGCGGCGGCAGGCGGCTGGTGCGCGTGCGCGACGCCGGCGATCAGGTGGGCGCGCTGTTCCAGCGCTTCCTCGCGGATCCGCCGCCCGGCGACAGCGTCGCCGTGGTCGAGGCGGGCGAGCTGGCCCAGCGTTCGAGCCTGCGCCGCACCTTCGAAAGCGCCGACAATGCCGCCGCCATCGCCTGCTACAGCGACGACCGGCGCGCGCTCGAGGAGCTGGTGCGCGAGGTGCTCGGCGCGCACGGCGTCGCCGTCTCCGGCGAGGCGCAGGCCTATCTCGCCGAGCATCTCGGCGGCGACCGGCTGCTGAGCCGCGGCGAGCTCGAGAAGCTCGCGCTCTTTGTCGGCGACAACGGCAAGGTGACGCTCGCCGAGGCGATGGCTTCGGTGGGCGACAGCGCCCAGCTCGGCCTCGACGACGTCGTCTTCGCCGCCGCCGAGGGCGACGCGCCGGCGCTCGAGCGCGCGCTGGCGCGCGCCTTCCAGGAAGGCGAGATGCCGGTCTCGGTGCTGCGCGCGCTGATGCGGCATTTCCAGCGCCTGCATCTGACGCGCGCGCGCGTCGATGGCGGCATGAGCGAAGAGGAGGCGCTGCGCAGCCTCCGGCCGCCGCTCTTCTTCAAGCTGCAGGACCGCTTCCGGCGCCAGCTCCGGCTCTGGCCCGGCCGGCGCGCGCAGCAGGCGCTGGAGCTGCTGCTCGAGGCCGAGCGCACCGCCAAGCGCAGCGGTCCGCCGCCGGAGGCGGTGTGCCGCGACGCGTTGCTGCGCATCGCCCGCGGCGCCGGCGCCGCGGCGCGGCGGTGAGCGCGGCGCGGCGATGGCGAAGCGCGATCTCGACAAGCTGCGGCGCATCTGCCTCGCGCTGCCCGAGGCGGAGGAGCGCGAGACCTGGGAGGAGAAGACCTTCCGCGTCCGCGACAAGATCTTCGCCATGCACATCGCCGATGACGGCGACGGCAGGCCGGCGCTGTGGTGCAAGGCGCCGCCCGGCAATCAGACGCATCTCGTCGAGGCCGATGCCGCGCGCTTCTTCGTCCCGCCCTATGTCGGCCACAAGGGCTGGATCGGCATGTGGCTCGACCGCCGCGTCGATTGGCGCGAGGTGGCGGTGGTGGTGCAGCGCAGCTATCGCCTGACCGCGCCGAAGCGCCTCGCCGCGCGCCTCGATTGAGCGGCGGCGTCGACCGGCTCGCCCGCCTCGCGCGCGGCGGCGATTGCCGCCTCAGTCCCGGCCGAGCCAGGGCTGGTCGTTGGGCACGATGTGGGCGCGGCGATGGGTGCAGCGCCGGCATTTGAGCTTCCGCTGCAGCGTCGCGAGGCTGAGCTCGCCCTTGAGCGCCATGAGGTTGCGCGGGTCGAAGCGCTCGCCATGGCCGCAATTGAGACAGAAGACCCAGAGCAGCCGCTGCGCCCGGCACGCATCCGCCAAGCTCTCGATCGGGCCGATCCAATGCCGCATAGGAACAAACTATGAACATGCGGATCGGAAGTCGAGTCGGATGCAGCAGAGATAGTATTTGTCGGCGCCCCTATCCTATTCGGTGATTGCCGCCAGGAGGGTTTATTGCCTTCCGAGGCCGTCATCCGCGGTCGGTTCTCCGTCGTCAGCCATGGCCGCAGGCCGACGGAAAACCGATACCGGAAAGCCGACGATCATCGCGCCAATTCCTCGAGCCAGGCGAGCACGGCGCCGGTCGCGGCGTCGGGCGTGTTGAAATGCCCGGAGGACACGGTGACGTAGCGATCGAGCGGGTTGGGCGGCGCCTTGGCGAAGGCGTAGTCGGGCCCGGGCTGCGTCGGATCGTTGCTGCCGGCGATGTAGAGCAGCGGCGCGCTGAGCCGGGCGGCGTTCGCCGGCAGGACGCCGGGGGAATCAGGTCCGAAAAAGCTGACGTAGATGCGCGCGGTGGTCTCGACCGAGAACGGCGCGCCGACATTGACGTCGACGAAGGTCGCGCGCTCGTCGCCGCGGCCGGCGGCGATCATCGCCTGCGCCTTGGCGAGGCTCGCGGCGATGTCGGAGCGGCGGACGACGCGCTCGGGAAAATGCGCCGGGGCGATGCCGATGACGCCTTTGAGGCCGGCGTGGCGCGCGCCATAGGCGATCGCCGCGGCGCCGCCGATGCTCTGCCCGGCGACGACGATCGCGGTGGCGCCGCGCGCGCGCAGCCGCGCCACGGCGAGATCGATCTCGGCGAGGCAATCGAGATAGCTCTTGTCGTAGATGCGATGCCGCGACCAGCACATTTCCGGCCGGTCGACGAGATAGCCCGCGCGCTCGAGCGCCGCGGCGAGGCCGGCGATGCCGCGGTCGGGCGAACCGTCCTTGCCGTGCATCAGCACGATGCCGAGCTTCTCGCCGGCGCGCGCCGGCACAGCAAGGGCGATCGCAAGAGCGGCGACGAGGAAAGCGCGGCGCAGCATGTCTTTCTCGAGTCGTCAGTCGTCAGTTTTCAGTTGTCAGTTTGGCCCGACTGGAAACTGACAACTGATAACTGACGACCTCCCTATACCGGCCGCACCGCCGGCAAATTGTTGAGCCGGCGCAGCACGTCGTCGAGCTGATCGAGCGTCTGGTAATGGATGCTGAGGATGCCGCCTTGGCCGTTGAACACGATCTGCACCTTGAGGCCGAGGAGCTGCGTCAGCTCGCGCTCGAGCACCGTGGTGTCGGCGTCGCGCGGCCCGGCGAGGCTTGCCGGCTTCTCGAGCTTCTCCTTGTGCCGCGACTGCGCCTGCGCCAGGCGCTCGACCTGGCGCACGCTCATGCCGGATTTGACGATCCGGTGCGCGACCTCGGCGGCGTTTTCCATGCCGACGAGACAGCGCGCATGGCCGGGGGTGAGCTTGCCCTCGCGGACGAGCTCGCGCACCTCCTCGGGCAGCGCCAGCAGGCGCAGCAGATTGGTGATATGGCTGCGGCTCTTGCCGATGGCGCGGGCGAGATCCTCCTGGGTGTGGTGGAACTCGTCGAGCAGGCGGCGATAGCCTTCGGCCTCTTCGAGCGGGTTGAGGTCCTGGCGCTGGACGTTCTCGACCAGCGCGATCTCGAGCGCGTCGCGGTCGCCGATGTCGCGCAGCAGCACCGGCACCTCGTGCAGCTGCGCCGCCTGCGCCGCGCGCCAGCGCCGCTCGCCGGCGACGATCTCGAAATGCCCGTCGATATCGGGATGCCGGCGCACCAGCAGCGGCTGGAGGATGCCTTGCGCCTTGATCGACTCCACCAGCGCCTGCTGGCTCTCGGCGTCGAAATTGCGCCGCGGCTGGAACCGGCCGGGATGCAACAGCTCCACCGGCACCGCGCGCGCGTTCCGCGGCGCCTCCGCCGCCCCCTCCCCGCCTTCCTCGCCGAGCAGCGCCGACAGCCCGCGACCGAGCCCGCGGCGGCGCGGATCCTCGATCATGCCGCGGAGAGCCGCGACCGCTCGCGCCGCAGCACTTCGCCGGCAAGATGCACATAGGCCTGCGCGCCGGGGCAGCGCAAATCATAGAGCAGCACCGGCTTGCCGTGCGACGGCGCCTCGGAGACCCGGACATTGCGCGGGATCACCGTGTCGTAGACCTTGTCGCCGAAATGGCCGCGCACGTCGGCGGCGACGAGATCGCTCAGATTGTTGCGTTTGTCGAACATGGTCAGCACCACCCCCTGGATCTCGAGCGCCGGATTGAGGTGGCGCTTGACCCGCTCGATGGTGCGCACGAGATGGCTCAGCCCCTCCAATGCATAGAACTCGCATTGAAGTGGCACTAGCACTGCTTGTGCGGCCACCAGTGCGTTGAGGGTCAGCAGCCCGAGCGAGGGCGGGCAGTCGATGAGTACATAATCGTAAGGCAACGCCTTGCCGGCGAGCGCTTCGCGCAACCGATATTCGCGCCGCTCCGCGGCCACCAGCTCGATCTCCGCTCCCGAGAGGTCGACCGAGGCCGGCACAATGAAAAGGTGCGGTACCTTGGTCGGCACGATGGCCGAAGTGACCTCCTGCTCGCCGATCAGAACCTGATAGGAAGTGATGCCGCGCGACTGCCGCGGGATGCCGAGGCCGGTGCTGGCATTGCCTTGCGGGTCCATGTCGAGCAACAGCACCCGCTTGTCGACCGCCGCCAAGGCCGTCGCCAAATTGATGGCGGTCGTGGTCTTGCCCACCCCGCCCTTCTGGTTGGCGATGGCAATGATTCGAGCAGAAGGGGCGTCCGTTTCAGGAGACGGACGGTCCAACAATACCGGGGCGAGGGTCACGGGCAATAGCCTCCAGACGCAGGATGCAGCCCGACGGATCGGTCAGGCTGGGCCGGCGGTCGAGTCGGATATGCCACGTCTTGAGGGTTTCGGTCAATTCTTCGTCAACCATGCGCCCCTTGAGAAAGAGGCAAAGGCTGTCCGGGCCCAGAAATCGCTCGGAAATCGCCAGCAGCTCCGGTAGCGGCGCCAGCGCCCGGGCGGTGACGACATCGGCGATGAACGCCGGAACGCGGTCGATTCGCCTTGCATGGATCGTCGCCGGCGCTTCGGTGATGCGCACGGCTTCGCGCAAGAAGGCGGCTTTGCGGCCATCGGACTCGATGAGATGGACGTCGGGCACGCCCATGATCGCCAGCACCAGGCCGGGCAAGCCGGCGCCGCTGCCGAGATCGACCAGACGGCGCGCCTCGCGCGGGATCAGCGGAAAGAGCTGCGCCGAATCGAGAATGTGCCGGCGCCAGACATCCCCCAGCGTATTCCTTCCCACAAGGTTAATGCGCCGGTTCCAGGAGGTGAGCAACTCCACGTACTTGGCAAGCCGCTCCAATGTTTCACGTGAAACATTGGCGAGCTTGGCGAAGCCGCCGATGCCGAGCGGCGCGCTGCTCACGCCTCGGCCGGCACGCGCTCGCGCCGGACATAGCGCAGCAACGCCACCAGCGCCGCCGGCGTCACCCCGGAGACTCGCGCCGCCGCGCCGAGAGTTTCCGGCTGCGCGGCCCGCAGCTTGTGGCGGATCTCGCTGGAAAGGCTGCCGACCGCGTCGTAATCGAGGTCGCGCGGCAAGCGCAGCGCCTCGTCCCGGCGGAAAGCGCGGATATCCGCCTCTTGCCGCTCGATATAGCCGGCATAGCGCGCATCAATCTCGAGCTGCTCGGCGATGTCCGGCGGGATCTCGGCCAGCTCCGGCCAAAGCCGCGCCAGCGCCACCAAATCCATGCCCGGGTACCCCAGCAACTCATTGGCGCAG
>JASHTP010000256.1 GCA_030040495.1 Alphaproteobacteria bacterium | reverse complement strand
GCCCACCGCCGCGATCCGGCCCGCGGCGACGGCGACCGAGGCGCGACGCGCCGGCGCCCTGGTGCCGTCCACGAGCCAGGCGTTGCGGATCACGAGATCGTGCATGGGTCCCATGATAGTCGCCTGCGCCCCTTGAGCAATGGCCGCGGACGGAGGAAAGTGGCGCCCGTTTTGTTTCTCGCGCGAGGAGCTTCCGGTGCCGGTTTTCGTGCTCGATCCCATCAGCCCGCGGGCGCTGGCGCGCCTCGGCGGCGACGTCGTCGACTGGCGCGCCGCCGAAATCCGCGACTGGCCCGACGCCGCCGACGCGATCATCACCCGCACCAGCCCGGTCGCCGCCGCCGACATCGCCCGCGCGCGCCGGCTCAAGATCATCGGCAAGCACGGCGTCGGCGTCGACAACATCGCGCTCGAAGCGGCGCGGGCGCGCGGCATCCCGGTGGTCAACACGCCGGGCGCCAACGCCGAGGCGGTGGCGGAGCTGGTGCTGGCGCTGGCGGTCGCCTCGGCCCGCCACATCGTGGCCTGCGACGCGGCGCTGCGCGCCGGAACGCTCGCGGCGACGGCGATTCCGGGCGGGCACGAGCTCGCCGGCCGCCGTCTCGGCGTCGCCGGCTTCGGCCAGGTCGGCCGCCGCGTCGCCGAGCTCTTCGCCCGTGCGCTGCGCTCGCCGGTCGTCGCCTACGATCCCGCGCTGTCCGCCGCAGCGATCGGCGCGGCCGGTGCGACGCCGGCGGCCACGCTCGAGGAGCTGCTGGCCCAGAGCGAGGTGCTGAGCCTGCATCTGCCGCTGACCCCGGCGACGCGCGGCCTCATCGGCGCGCGCGAGCTGGCGCTGATGCCGGAAGGCGGCATCCTCGTCAACACCGCGCGCGGCGGCATCGTCGACGAGACGGCGCTGGCGGCGGCGCTGGCGCGCGGCCGGCCGGCGGCGGCGGCGAGCGACGTCTTCGTCCAGGAGCCGCCGCCCGCCTCCCATCCGCTGCTGCGGCTTCCCAATTTCATCGCCACGCCGCATCTCGGCGGCGCCACCGAGGAGGCGCTCGACCGGGTCGGGCTGATGGTGGTGGACCAGGTGCTGGAGGTGCTGGCCGGCAAGCCGCCTCGCCACCCGGTGGTGTGACGCGGCGGCTCCTACCGTGTAAGCTGGTCCCTATGGTTGGCCAGCGCAGCAAGGAGCCCGGGCGTGGACGGGGCTGAGGTCGCCGCCAAGACCGCCGCCAAGACCGACAGCCTCGCCGCTCTGACGGCGAGCAACGAGCTGTTCAGCGTGGTGCGCGAGGAGCGCGGCCTCGGCCGGCCGGTCGCCGGCGGCAGCCTCGTCGACTGGATCCTGAGCCGCGAGATCCGCGGCAAGGACGGCGCCGCCATGTTCGACGAGCTGTGCTGGCGCATGGTGGCGCAGGACCTGCCGCTGTGGCGCGCCAATCTCAGCATCGGCACGCTCCATCCCCAGCTCATGGGGCTGGGTTTCCGCTGGCACCGCCAGCGCGGCGTCACCGAGTTCCGCGTCCGCCACGGCATCGAGCGCCACCCCGACTATCTCGAAAGCCCGATGCGCCCGGCGATCGAGAAGGGCGTCACCTTGCGCTACCGGCTCGAGGAGGAGACCGCCGATCTCGACCGCTACCCGCTGCTGCGCCAGCTGCGCGGCGAAGGCGCCACCGATTACCTCGCCTGTCCGCTCGCCATGGGCGTCGTGCGCTACGACGTCGCCACCTGGGCCACCGACCGGCCGGGCGGCTTCGCCCCGGCGCACGTCGCCGCCATCACGCAGATCCTTCCGGCGCTCAGCCTCTTCGTCGAGACCAAGGTGCTGGAGCGGCGCAGCGCCATCCTGCTCGACACCTATCTCGGCCGCACCATCGGCCGCCACATCCTCGACGGCGAGATCTTCCGCGGCGAGAGCCGGCGGCTGCGCGCGGCGCTGATGGCGGTCGATCTGCGCGACAGCACCGGCCTCGCCGACCGGCTGCCGGGCGAGGAGCTGATCCGCCTGCTCGACGATTATTTCGAGGCGGTGGCCGGCGCCGTCCATGCCGAAGGCGGCGAGATCCTGAAATTCGTCGGCGACGGCGTGCTCGCCATCTTCGGGCCCGAAGGCCGTCCCGAGCCCGAAGCCGCCGCCGCCGCCTTTGCCGCCGCGGCGGAGATCGTGCGGCGCGTCGACGTCGCCAACGAGAACCGCGACATCGTCGGCCAGGAGCTCATCCGCTTTGGCATCGGCCTCCATCTCGGCGAGATCTATTACGGCAATGTCGGCGCCGCCGACCGGCTCGACTACACCGCCATCGGCCCGGCGGTGAATCTGGTCGTCCGCCTCGAAGGCCTGACCAAGACGCTGCAGCGGCCGGTGCTGCTCTCGGAGAGCTTCGCCAAGGCCGCGGGCGCGCCCTTCCTCTCGCTCGGCCGCCACCCCATGCGCGGCCTCAGCGAGCCGCAAGAGGTGTTCGCGCCGCAATAGCCGGGGTGACGGCGCCGGCATGACGGATCGGGGCTGGGCCGCGCCCGAGGGGGCCGGCCTCAGGCCGCGGCGAAATCACGTCGCTGATGTCTGCCGCACCTGGACATCGGCACTCGTTGGCGCCGCCTCGTCCTGGAGGTTCAGATCGGGAAATCACGAAGCGTCACGCTCGTGCGGAGGCGACTCGCCCTTGCACCGGAATTCCAAGGTGTCGTCCGCCATCGACGCGATCGACGAAGGGGCCGAGGCACGCCCGGATCGCCGCCGCGTCAGCACGCGCATTCATGGCGCGAATGTCGCGGCCGGTGGGGCCTGCGGGATGCGCCATTCTCCGCCAGTGCCGGGAAGCGGCAAAGCGGCGCAGCCCTAGGCGGGTCTCCGTCCACTGGCCGAGGTTCTAGCCGTTGCCAAAGGCTTGCAACCGCGGCTAGCCTCGCCCCATGACAGGCCAAGAGGCCGTCCCTCTGGGAAATCCCCGGTGAAGCAGCTGTCGCCCGCCTATTTCGCGCTGGTGATGGCGACCGGGATCGTCTCGATCGCGGCGCGGGATCTCGGGCTTGCGCTCCTGGCAACGGGGCTGTTTGCGTTCAACCTCGTCGCCTACGCGGTGCTGGCGGGGCTGACCGTGGCGCGGGCGATCCGTTACCCGCGTCTGTTCTTCGCCGACATGACCGACCATCGGCTCGGCCCCGGCTTCTTCACTGCGGTCGCGGGGTCCTGCATCCTCGGCACGCAGATCCTGCTGATGACGCGCAGCCTGGCGGTGGCGACCGTGTTCCTGGCGCTCGGGATCGCGCTGTGGATCGGCCTCACCTACACGATCTTCACCGCCTTCACCGTCAAGCGCGACAAGCCGCCGCTCGAGGAAGGCATCACCGGCGCCTGGCTGATTGCGGTGGTCGCCAACCAGTCGATCGCCGTTCTGGCGGCGCTGATCGCCCGCGACTGGCCGCAGCCGCACCGGCTGGAGCTCAATTTCTTCGCGCTGTCGATGTGGCTCTGGGGCGGGATGTTCTATATCTGGATCATCTCGCTGATCTTCTACCGCTACAGCTTCTTCGCCTTTTCGCCGGGCGACCTGACGCCCCCCTACTGGATCAACATGGGGGCGATGGCGATCTCCGCTCTGGCCGGCGCGCGGCTGGTGCAGAACACGCCGGATGCGCCGTTCCTGGGCTCGCTGCTGCCGTTCCTCAAGGGCTTCACCGTGTTCTACTGGGCCACCGGGACGTGGTGGATCCCGATGCTGCTGGTGCTCGGCGTGTGGCGACACCTGATCCAACGCTTCCCGCTGCGCTATGATCCGCTTTACTGGGGAGCGGTATTTCCGTTGGGTATGTACACCGTAGCGACGCGGCAGATGGCGGCGGCGCTCGATCTGCCGTTCCTGGACCCATTGCCGCCGGTGGTATTCGCGGCTGCGCTGGCCGCCTGGACGCTCGCCTTCCTCGGGCTGCTGTGGGAGCTGCGCAAGCTCGTGCTCGCGCGCCGGCGCTGACGGCGACCGATCCCAAGGAAGGGTTCATCGGCACCGCCGGAAGTGCCAAGGACCGGCACGCCGAATGGCTGGCGGCGCGGCAGAGGCCGAGCTGCCGCCCGCGCCGCGTCGACCATCATGTCGGAGCCGTCATCGCCGCGCCGCGCCAATCCTGCGGCGCCTCGGTGAGGAAGACCGACAGATCGGGCTGCGGCGGCCGCGCCGGCACGTCGAAGAACATTTCGCTGACCCAGCCGCGGTGATAGGCCGCATGCGTGACGAGGTGAAGAAAAATCTCGCCGCGGGTCATGGAGGCACTTCGTCCGGATACGAAGGTGAAGCTCACGTCTTCGTCGAGCGTCCGGTCGCTTTGAGCCCCGCTCCAAGCCAAAAGCCAATCGTTCATCGTCCGTTGTGCCTTCCAGAGTTCGCCGAGGTCCGGATGCAGCACAAGGTTGCGGGCCTTGAAACCGTGATCCCGCCCCTCGAGATGCGCGCGCCAGATCAGATCGACGACATAGATGTGATTGAGCGTGCCGATCATGGTCTTGAACAAGCTCGATCGTTGCTTCTCGGCCTCGCCGGGCGGGAGCGCGACGACGGCATCGAAGATCACTTTGTCCGCCCACGCTTTGTAATGCGCGAGCATCAGGGCGCTCTGTCTATTCATCATGATTCGTCTCCGAACCGTCTCCGGAATCGCCATCGCGTGGCGGGCCGTGAATAGGCCGCCGCGGCGGACCCTGTCAAAGACAACGGACTGAAGCCGTCGTCGCGCCGATCGCCGCCGGAACCCCACGCCGGCACGAGAATTTCGGGCGGACGACCGGTTCGCTCATGCTCGCCGGCTCCGGGACTACAGCTCGCCGATGCGATCGACGGGATGACCGGCCGCCGGCTTCGCCGGCGCCTCGGTGCTCGCAGTTTGCGCCAACGCAAGGACAAGGGGGCATTGGCATGACATAATCTTCTTCACCTCTTGGAAAGGACATGCGCCATGCTCCACGACCTCGCCGGGATCGCCGGCAGCGAGAACTCTTCGGGGTGCGAAGACGGGCTGCGCCCGTGGCAGAGAATGCTGAAGCTGCGCTGGTTGCGTCTCGAGGGCGAGGCGGAGAGCGTCGCGACATAGCGCCGGTCGGCAGCGCGTGCCTCCACGGGGCGCGCGGCGGTCGACGCCGGCAGCGACGGTCGGCTGCGAGCCGCCCGCGGCCACGCCAAGGAAGGAGATTGGGGGCCATGTCGGATGCACTGTTGCTAGCGGAGGGCGAGGCTGTGGCGCGCGCCATCCACGTCCTTGCCGTCGTCGTGTGGATCGGCAGCGTCTGGCTGGTGACCATGGTGCTCTTGCCGGCAATGCGGCAGAAGCCCCCCGAGCAGTGGACCCGGGAATTCGACGCGATCGAGCATCGCTTCGCGCCGCAGGCGCGAGTCGCGGTGCTGCTCGTCCTGCTGAGCGGGCTTTACATGCTCTACGCCGATAATCTCTGGGATCGCTTCGAGCAGGGCGCGTTCTGGTGGATGCATCTCATGGTGGGCGTCTGGCTGCTGTTCGCCGCGCTGCTGTTCGTCATCGAACCGCTGGTCTTCCGACACGTGGTCCACCGCGGCGCAGCCTCGTCGCCGCGGCGGACGCTGGCGCTGATGCTCTGGCTTCATCGCGTCATGCTGGGCTTGGCGCTCGCCGCCATCTTTGCCGTCGTCGCCGGCAGCCGCGGCCTGTTTTGAGCGCTGCCGGAGGCGGAGTTCGAGCCGCCGCGGCCGAGATCGTGCGGCGCGTCGACGTCGCCAACGAGAGCCGCGACATCGTCGGCCAGGAGCTCATCCGCTTCGGCATCGGCCTCCAACTCGGCGAGATCTATTACGGCAATGTCGGCGCCGCCGGCCGGCTCGACTACACCGCCATCGGCCCGGCGGTGAATCTGGTCGTCCGCCTCGAAGACCTGACCAAGACGCTGCAGCGGCCGGTGCTGCTCTCGGAGAGCTTCGCCAAGGCCGCGGGCGCGCCTTTCGTCTCGCTCGGCCGCCACCCCATGCGCGGCCTCGGCGAGCCGCAAGAGGTGTTCGCGCCGCGATAGCCGGGGTGACGGCGCTACGCGGGCCCCGCGCGGTGATCCGCCAGCACCTGCGCGATCACCGCCGAGACGCGCTTCGCCGTCGGCAGATGCAGGAACTCGTTGGGGCCGTGCGCGTTGGAATGCGGGCCGAGCACGCCGGTGACGACGAACTGCGCCTGCGGGAACTTGGCGCCGAGCATGGCCATGAACGGAATGCTGCCGCCTTCGCCCATGTAGGCCGGCGGGCGGCCGAAGCTCGCTGCCGAGGCGCGCGCCAGCGAGCGCTCGAGCCAGGGCGCCAGCGCCGGCGCGTTCCAGCCGGTGGCGGCGTCCTTCACCTCGCAGCTCACTTGCGCACCCTCGGGCGGCGCCGCGGTCAGCAGCGCGGCGAGCTCGGCGCCGGCCCGCGCGGCATCGAGCGTCGGCGGCAGGCGCAGGCTGAGCTTGGCGGTGGTGTAGGGCAGCAGCACGTTGCCGGCGCTGCCCGGCGCCGGCAGCCCGTCGATGCCGATCACCGCCAGCTGCGGCCGCCAGGTGCGGTTGAGCACGAGCTCGACGAGATCGTCCGCCATCGGCCGCGTGCCGCCGGCAAAGGGAAATTTGGCGAAGATGTCGCGGCCGAGCGCGGTGGCGGCGAGCCGCGCCTGCGCGATGCGCTCGGCCGGGATCTGGGCATGAAGGTCTGCCGGACGGATCGCGCCGGTCGCTTCGTCCTCGAGCCGCGACAGCAGCTGCCGCAGCAGGCGGAAGCTCGACGGCACCACGCCCGAGGCGTCGCCGGAATGCACGCCCTCCTCGAGCACGCGCACGCCGAGATTGGCCGAGACCAGGCCGCGCAGCGAGGTGGTGAGCCAGAGCTGGTCGTAGTTGCCGCAGCCGCTGTCGAGACAGACGACGAGCGCGGGCCGGCCCAGCACCGGCGCCAGATGGTCGACATAGTAGGGAAGATCGTAGCTGCCGGATTCCTCGCACGCCTCGATCAGGATCACCGCCCGCGCGTGCGCGATCTGCTGTTCCCGGAGCGCCAGCAGGGCGGCGAGCGCGGCGAAGAGCGCATAGCCGTCATCGGCGCCGCCGCGGCCATAGAGCTTCTCGCCCTTGAGCACCGGCGTCCAGGGGCCGAGCCCTTCGGCCCAGCCCGCCATCTCCGGCTGCTTGTCGAGATGGCCGTAGAGGAGCACGGTTTCCTCGCCGCTGCCGGGGATGTCGATCACGATCACCGGCGTGCGGCCGGAAAGCCGCACCACCGCGAGCGTCGCGCCGGGAAACGCCGCAAGCTGCGCGCGCGCCCAGCCGGCAAGCAGCTTGACCGCGTCCTCCATGTGGCCGTGCGCCGCCCAGTCGCGGTCGAAGGCCGGCGACTTGTTGGGGATGCGGATATAGTCGATCAGCACCGGCAGGATCGCATCCTGCCAGAAGGGATCGAGGAAGCGCGCGAGCTTCGCCGGATCGATCACCGGGCCCGCGCTCATGCGAGCGCCGCCCCGGGGCCGAGCAGCGCCGCGCGGAAGCGCGTCTTGAGCAGGCCGCCGTCGCGCGGCGGCAGCACCAGGGGCTTGGCGTCGGCGGCGACCTTGACCTGGGCGAAGAGCGGGCCCTGTTGCGCGCGGAGCCGGCCGGCGAGCGCCGCGACGCCGGCCTGGTCGCGGATCATCTCGCTCTCAGCGAAGCCGCAGCCGCGCGCCACCGCGGCGAGGTCGACGCCGTGCGCGGTTGCCGTCTCCTGCATGCCGGTCTCGCCGTAATGCTCGTTGTCGAGCACCGCCACCGCGAGATTTCTGGGGCGCTGCACGCCGATGGTGGCGAGGCTGCCCAATCCCATCAGCAGCTCGCCGTCGCCGGTCAGCACCAGCACCGGCCGCTCCGGCTGGGCCAGCGCCAGGCCGAGGCCGACCATCGCCGCGCTCCCCATCGCGCCCCAGAGCGGAAAGGTGAGGGGATGGTCGCCGGCGGCGGTGGCGTCCCAGGCCGGGGCGCCGAGGCCGGCGACGACCAGCAGCTCGCCGCGCTCGGCGAGCAAGGCGCGGGCGACGTCGCGGCGGTCGAGGGTGTTGGCGCGGCTCATGGCGCGGCCCGGTCCTGGAAGGATTTGGCGCCGATGAGCCGCTGCGACAGCAGCACGGCGACCGCCTGATAGCCGGAGAAGGCGAGGCGCGCCGCGCCGGCGACCGCGGCGCCGACCTCGCCCGGCGCGCCGGCGCGATGGACGACGACCTTGGCGGCTTCGAGCACGGCCTCCGTCGCCTGGCCCATCGGCACCTGCCACGGGTTGAACTCGCCGAACTCGCCGCGCATGGTGACCAGCGTCAGGAAGGGGAAGCGGCAGGCCTCGATCATGCCGAGCGTGTTGATGCAATTGCCGACGCCGCTCGATTGCATCAGCAGCACCGCGCGCTCGCCGCCGAGCCAGGCGCCGGCGGCGAGCCCGATGCCTTCCTCCTCGGTGGTGAGCGGCACCATGCGCATCGCGGGATCGGCGGCGCAGAGCGCGAGCAGCCGCGCATGGCCGGCGTCGGGCACGTAGGCGACCTGGCGCACCTCGGCCGATTTGAGCGCGGCGTGGATGTCCGCCGGCCAGTCGACCGCGTCGCGCGCGCTCACGCCCAGGGCTCCACCGCGTAGCGCTCGACCGCCTCGGCGAGGAAGTCGCAGCCCAGGCCCGGCCGGTCGGTGAGCTCGATCATGCCGCCTCTGAAGGCGAGTTGCGGCGCGACGAGGCGGCGGAAATTGAGCACCTTGTCGTCGGGGAAGAGCTCGACATAGCGCGCGTTGGGCGTCGCCGCGACGAGATGGGCGTGGACGTCGTGGAACCAGTGCGGGCAGAGCGTCACGCCGTAGCTCGCCGCCGTGGCGGCGATGCGGCGGAACTCGCTGATGCCGCCGCAGACGCAGGCATCCGTCTGCAGGATCATCGCCGCTTCCTTGTCGAGCAGCTCCTTGAAGCGCCAGCGCCCGCCTTCGATCTCGCCGGTCGCCACCGGCACCGGCGTCAGGCGCGCCAGCCGCGCGTGATTGTCGATGTCGTCGGGCGAGAACGGCTCCTCGATCCAATAGGGATCGAACTCCTCGTAGAGCCGCATGAAGCGCAGCGCCGTCGGCAGGTCCGACCAGGCGTTGTTGGCGTCGAGCATCAGCAGCACGTCGGCGCCGATGGCGGCGCGCGCCGCGTCGATGCGGGCGCGCTCGAGGCCGAGATCGTCGCCGCGCCCGACCTTGATCTTGACCGCGGCGAAGCCCTGGCGGACATAGCCCGCCACTTCCTCGCCCAGCATCTCCGGCGTCTTGCCCGGCAGGTAGTAGCCGCCGCTGGCATAGGCCGGCACGCGGTCGGTGGCGACGGCGCCGAGATATTTGTAGAGCGGCAATCCGGCGGCGCGCGCGTTGCGGTCCCAGAGCGCGATGTCGAGCGCGCTCAGCGCGCGCAGCACCGCGCCGAGGCGGCCGGCGAGCAGCGCCTCCTGATACATCTCCTGCCAGAGGCCTTCGACGCGATGCGCGTCCTCGCCGACGAGCTTCCGCGCCAGGAGCCCGTGCACCGCCTTGGTGACGAGCGTGCCGCCGGCATGGCCGGCATAGCAGAAGCCCACGCCCTTGACCCCGTCATCGCCCTCGACCTCGACCAGCGCGTAGTGCCGCTCATGCACCGAGCGGTTCGAGAACGAGGTCGGCGCCGCGAGCGGCACGGCGACGGCACGGGCGCGGATCTTCGCGATGCGGGTCATGGTCGCGGCGCTCTCTTCCTGTGATCGGCCCGATCCTAGGAGGGGAGATGTTCCGCTGCAAATCCGCCTCGATGATCATGCAGCGACCGCCGGCTCGAGCCTGCCGGCCCGGCCGCGGCCGATGCGCAGCACGATGAGCGCGGCGATGAGGCAGAGCCCGCCGGAGATCAGCACCGGGACGAGATAGGAGCCGAGCAGCGAGCGCAGCGCGCCGGCTTCGAGGGCGGCGGCGCCGGCGCCGAGCTGATGGCCGGCGAGCAGCCAGCCGAAGATTATCGGCGCGTCCTGCTTGCCGAAGATCTCGGTGGTGAGGCGCACGGTCGGCGGCACGGTGGCGATCCAGTCGAGCCCGTAGAACACGGCGAAGAGCGAGAGGCCGTAGAGCGAGAAGCCGGAATAGGGCAGGTAGAGCAGCGACAGGCCGCGCAGCCCGTAATACCAGAACAGCAGCCAGCGATTGTCGAAGCGGTCGGAGAGCCAGCCCGAGAAGGTCGTGCCGAACAGGTCGAAGACGCCCATCGCCGCCAGCAGGCCCGCGCTCTCGACCTCGGGAATGCCGTGGTCGAAGCAATAGGAGATGAGATGCGTGCCGATGAGGCCGTTGGTGCTGGCGCCGCAGACGAAGAAGCTGGCGAAGAGCAGCCAGAAGGCGCCGGACTGGACGGCGCGGCCGAGCGCAGCCAGCGCCACGCCGAGCGGGTTCGCCCGCGCCGCGGTGGCGGCGACCGCGTCTTCGGCCGCGCCGTAGGGCTTGAGCCCGATCGCGGCCGGCGTCTCCGGCACCAGCAGCGCCACCAGCGGGATCATCGCCGCGGCGCCGAGCGCGGCGATCCACACTACCGGCCGCCAGCCGCGGTCCTGCGCCACCGCCGCCAGCATCGGCAGGAAGACGAGCTGACCGGTGGCGGTGCTGGCGGTGATGATGCCCATCACCAGCCCCTGTTGCTTGGCGAACCAGCGGTTGACGATGGTGGCGCCCAGCACCAGCGCGGTGACGCCGCTGCCGAGCCCGACCGCCACGCCCCAGCTCAGCACCAGCTGCCAGGGCTCGGTCATGAAGCTGCTCGCGGCGATGCTGGCGGCGAGCAGCGCCAGCGCCAGCAGCACGGTGCGGCGGATGCCGACCTGCTGCATCAGCGCGCCGGCGAAGGGGCCGACGAGGCCGTAGAGCACGATGTTGATCGAGATGGCGAGCGACACCGTGGCGCGGCTCCAGCCGAAGGCCTGGCCGAGCGGCACGATGAGCACGCTCGGCGTCGCGCGGATGCCGACGGCGGCGAGCAGGGTCAGGAAGATGACGGCGGCGACGATCCAGGCATAGTGCACGCGCGGCGCCAGCAGCCGGGCCAGGGTACGCATCGCCGCTCCTCCGATGAGACAGACCGGTCTACCTCTTTACACGATACCGACCGGTCTCTATGGTGTAAACCTCTCTTTCGGGTGGAGGCCATGCGGCGGCGGAAGGCGGCCCCGGCGAAAACGCCGAAAGACGCGGCGGCGGACGAGCCCAGCGCGCGCGACCGGCTGCTGGCGGCGGCGGGCGAGCTGTTCTACCGCCAGGGCATCCGCTCGGTCGGCGTCGACGAGATCGTCGCCAAGGCCGACGTCGCCAAGATGAGCCTCTATCGCAGCTTCCCGTCGAAGGACGGGCTCGCCGCCGCCTATCTCGAGGCCACCGACCGGCGCTACTGGCGCTGGTGGGCCGAGGCGGTGGCGCGGCATCCCGGCGATCCCCGCGCGCAGCTCGCCGCGCTCTTCCGCGGCCTCGCCCGGCGCACCACCAGCGCGGAGTGGCGCGGCTGCCCCTTCACCAACGCCGCCACCGAGTTTCCCGAGCACGGCCATCCGGCGCGCCGGGTGGCGGAAGCGAACAAGCGCGAGCTGCGCCGGCGGCTCCTGGCGCTCTGCCGCGAAGCGGGGGCGCGCCGGCCGGCGCTGCTCGCCGACGAGCTCGTGCTGCTCTTCGAAGGCGCCTATGCCAGCGCCCAGACCTTCGGCCCCGACGGCCCCGCCGCCACTGTCGCCGAAGCCGCCGAGGCGCTCATCGCGGCGGCTGTCGACGCCCGCAAATAAGGTTTTAGCGCGGAGGTCGCCGAGGATTCGCCGAGGACGCAAAGCTTCCTCTGCGTCCTTTGCGCGACCTCCGCGTCCTTTGCGCTGAAAGCTCTTTACTGTTACTGCAGCCGCGGCGTCTTCAGCAGCGAGGCGCGGTCGACGGATTTGACGCGGACCCACAAGGTGCGGCCGTCGCGCACCAGCTCGATCGGGATCTCGGTGCCGGCGGGGCCGCTCGCCCAGACCTTGCGGTAGAAATCGGCGAGCCCGCTGATGCTCTGGTCGCGCACCGCCCAGATCACGTCGCCCTCCTTGACGCCGGCGGCGGCGGCGGGCCCGCGCCGGCTGACGTCGGCGACCAGCACCTTGCCGTCGCGCTCGGCCGAGAAGATGCCGAGCCAGGGCCGCGCCGGCTTGTTCTGCCTGCCGTAGGAGAGGAGCTCCTGCAGGATCGGCTTCAGCCGGTCGATCGGCACCACCATGTTGATGTCGCGCACGGTGTTGCGCTCGGTCACCTGCTGCACCATCAGCGAGCCGATGCCGAGCAGCCGGCCGTCGCGGCCGATGAGCCCGGTGCCGCCCCAGAAGGGATGCGCCGGCGCGGTGAAGAGCGCGTCGTCGAGCAGATATTCCCAATAGCCGGCGAATTCCTGCCGGCCGATGACGCTGGCGCGCACCGACTGGCGCCGCCCGCCGCCGGCGACGATGACGGGATCGCCCGGCTCGATCTCGTCGGAGCTGCCGAGCTCGATCGCCGGCAGGCCGAGCCGGCCCAGCGCCTGCACCAGGCCGAAGCCGGTCTCCTGGTCGTAGGCGAGCGCGTGGGCGGCGGTGGCGCGGCCGTCGGCGGTGCTGAGCCAGATGCTCTCCGCCTCGGTGACGAGGTAGCCGATGGTGAGCACGAGGCCGCTCTCGCGGATCAGCACGCCGCTGCCGGCGCGCTCGGTGCCGAGCGTGTGCGCGGTGAAGGCGTCCTCGGGGACCGCCGCCTGCAGGCCCACCACCGAGAGCAGCGCGCGGTCGAGATCGAAGTCGAATTCCTCGGGCTTGGGCTGGGCCACGAGCGGGATTTCCCAATCGGCCTTCTTCGCCATCGCTACCCCCGTCGGCTGATGCTCTCCACTATCGCCAATCGCGCGCTCCGACGCCAGAGGCTCGCACCTTCGTGTCAGTCATGTGAATACATCGCCCGCCCGGCGACCGGCAGCTCCGCGCGCAGCACCGAGCCGCTCGAGGATTCCGTGATGAAGAGCGAGCTGCGGCCGGGCCCGCCATAGGCGCAGTTGGTGGTGGCGAGGCCGGCGCAGGATTTGATGCGGAAGAGCGGCTCGCCGAGCGCGCCGAAGAGCCACACCGTGCCGAACCCGACGTGGCAGACGGCGAGCCCGTCCTGCTCGTCCATCGCCATGCCGTCCGGCCCGGTGCCGCCCGACATCTGGATGAAGGTGCCGACGCGGCCGACGCCGCCCTCCTTGGCGAGCGGCACGCGCCAGACGGCGTTGGCGCGGGTGACGCAGAGATAGAGGATGGTCTCGGCCTTGTTGAGCGCGAGCCCGTTGGGGCTCGGCACGTTGTCGAGCAGGCAGTCGAGCTGGCCGTTGGCGCGCAGCCGATAGAGCCGGCCGCTCGGATCGTGCAGCCCGGTCATGCCCTGGTCGGTGAAGTAGAGATCGCCGTTCCGCGCGAAGACGAGGTCGTTGACGCCCTTGAAGCGCTCGAAGCGGCCGCGCTCGAGGCCGGGCTCGATGGCGCCGCGCCTGGGGTCGAAGATCATGATGCCGTGCTTGTGGTCGGTGATGAAGGCGCGGCCGTCTTTGTGGAATTTGAGCCCGTTGGGCTCGCCGTCATACTCGAAGGCGAGGCTCGCGGTGCCGTCGGGCGCGATCTTGAAGAGCCGGCCCCACGGGATGTCGGTCACCCAGAGATTGCCGTCGCGGTCGAAGGACGGGCCCTCGAGGAAGGAGGCCGTCGGCGCGCCGTCGCGCAGCACGTCGACCCAGGGCGATCTGCGGCTGGCGTAGGCTTTCGCCTCGGGCACCCGGGCGAAGACATCGGTCGCGATGACCGGCGGCGCGGCGAACATGGTCGTGCTCCCTTCTCACTGGGCTTTGGTCGTGCTGCGCCGGGCGAAGCCGCCGGCGCGGGCGGCGAGATCGCGGAGATCGGCGCGCAGAACCTGCAGCGCGAAGCTCAGCGCGAAGATGCGCTCCGCCTCGTCGTCGGGCAAGTCGAGCGCCGGCTGCGCCTGGCGGAAGGCGTCCATCGCCGCTTCGTAGCGCTCGAGCGCCGCGACCGCGCATCACCGGATCGGCGTGCGGGATGGCGAGGCCGACCAGCGCGCCATAAGCGGCGCCGCCGAGCGTGCCCAGCAGCCGGTCGAGCCCGGCCTTGAGCGAGCCGCCGACGCTGGCCTGGACGACGATGATGGCGGTGAACACCGCCCAATAGCCCTGCGCCAGGCCGAGCAGCTCCGCCAGCGCGAAGGCGATGAGGCCCGACGCGGTCATGCGGACTCCGAGGCGCAGCTCGGCGCCGTGGCCGCGCAGCCAGGCCCGTACCCTGCCGAGCGCCGCCCTCATCACGGGGCGAGGCCGATCTCGCGGAGGTAGCGGAGGACGCCGGGATGGATCATGTCGAGCCGCGGCGCCGCCGCCGCGGTGTTGGCCGCCGTCGTCTCGCCCGCCTGCGGCAGCAGCCGCGCCAATGCCGGCTCGGCGCGATGGAGATCGCGCGCCAGGCGATAAGCGGTCGCCTCCGCGAAACCCGGCCGCGCCAGGATGAAGCTCCAGGAGCCGACCGATGCGATCGCCTCGCTCTGGCCGGGATAGCTGCCGGCCGGCACGGCGAGCGGCTTCAGGAACGGATGCTTGGCGCGGATCCGCGCCGCCTCTTCGGCGCTGGGCGCGATGAAGCGTGCGCCGCCCGGGCTCTTCGCCAGCGCGGTGAAGCCCGGCCAGCCGATGCCGCCGCCCCACAGCGCCGCGGCGCGCCCGGACAGCACCAGCGGCGGCCCGTCGCCGGCATGGTCGAGATAGATCGCCTGGAAATCCCGGTCCTGGTCGAGGCCGATGCCGTCGAGCATGTAGCGCGCCAGGATGACGAGGCCGGAGCCGCGCGCGCCGAAGGCGACGGGCTTGCCGCGGAGATCGGCAATGCGGCGATCGGGGCTGTCGGCGCGCACCGCGAACATGCCGGGGGTCGAGTACATCGCCGCGACGATGCGCAAGGCGGAAGGCGGCCGGCCGATGCCGGCGAGCGCCGGGTAGGCGACCTCGCCCTGCACCAGCGCGATGTCGAGCCTTCCCGCCTCGAGCAGCGGCACGTTCTCGGTGCTGCCCTTGGTGTTGCGCGGCTCGATCGCGAGGTCGGCGTCGACCTTCTCGAGCGCTTCGATGACGGCGTCGCCGTAGAGCGGAAAGCCGCCGCCGGGAGTGGCGGTGCCGAGCGTGATCATGAGCTTCTCCTCGGCGCCTGCCGCGCGTCCGGCCAGGCCCATTCCCCCGAGCGCGGCGAGCGCGGCGAGCGCACGGCGTCGCGTCAGCGCCATCAGGCGGCTTGCGGGTCCCGCACCCGGGCGAAGGCGGGCCGCGCCAAGAGGCCGGCGATATACTCGCCGAGCCGCGGCCAGCGCTTGGCGTCGACGGGATGGCCGGCGAGCTTCAGATTGACGAAGATGCAATGGATTGCGATGTCGGCGAAGCTGAGCCGGCCGCCGACCAGGAACGGCCCGTCGATCTCTTTTTCGAGATAGTCGAAGAGCGGCGGGATCTCCTTGGTGAGCGCCAGATCGACGACCGCCATGTCGGGCTCCTGCTTGAGCAGCATCGGCCGCACCCGGAGCTGGAAGAAGACGCGGCCCGCGGTCGGCGTCAGCACGGTGTCGCTGAACTCCTCGAACCAGACCATGCGCCCGAGCTCCTCGGCGCTTGCCGGGAAGAGCGCCGGCGCCGGGTATTTGCGCTCGAGGTAGTGGCAGATGGCGGAGCTGTCGGCGAGCTTGTAGCCGCCATCGGCGAAGCCCGGGACCTTGCCGAGCGGGCTCGTCGCCCGGAACTCCGGCAGCGGGTCCTGCGGCCGCACCGGGTTGTGCTCGGTCGTGAGTCCCTTCTCGCCGATGAAGGTGAGAACCTTGCGCGCGAAAGGCGACAAGCTGGTGCCATAGACGATCATCGAACTCCCCCTCTGCTGCGACGGCGCGGCGCGGTGGCCATTATGCCGAAGCGGCCCCCGGCCTGGATAGCCGGAGAAGGTCGCTCGCGATGGCGGGCGTCTTAACCGGTTTCCTGGCCGGCGCCGCCGAGCACTTCGCGCAGCGTGCGCGCCAGCTCGTCGCGCCGGTAGGGCTTGCACAGCAAGCGGAAGCCGTTGATCTCGACGCGCTCGTCGCGCCGCGCCTGCGGGAAGCCGGAGGTGAGCAGGATCTTGAGCGCCGGCCAGCGCGCCGCGGCGGTGCGCGCCAGCGCGATGCCGTCGATGCTGCCCGGTGTGACGATGTCGGTGAACAGCAGGTCGACGCTCTCGGTCTCGAGCAGGCGCAGCGCCGTCGCCGGCCGCTCCGCCTCGAGCACGCGATAGCCGAGCTCGTAGAGCTGGCGCATCGCGACGCGGCGCATGGCGGCATCGTCCTCGACCACCAGCACCGTCTCGCCGCCGCCTTCATCCGCGGTCGCCGCCGGCTCGACCGGCACGGCCTCCGCGCCGAGGCGCGGCAGATAGAGACGCACCGTGGTGCCGACGCCGACCTCGCTGGCGATCTCGGCATGGCCGCCCGACTGCGTCGCGAAGCCGAGCACGGCGCTGAGCCCGAGGCCGGCGCCGGCGCCGCGCTCCTTGGTGGTGAAGAACGGCTCGAAGGCGCGGCGCGCCACCTCGCGCGGCATGCCGCTGCCGGTGTCGCTGACCTCGATCAGCACGTAGTCGCCCGGCCGCACGCCGGGATGCTCGCCGACATAGTCGGCATCGAGGTGGAGGTTGCGCGTGCCGAGGATGAGGCGGCCGCCCAGCTCCATCGCCTCGCGCGCATTGGCGACGAGGTGGCCGACGGCGGCCTCGAGCTGCGCCTGATCGGCCATCACCGGCCAGCCCCCCGGCTCGAGCTCGAGCGTCACCTGGACGCTCGCGCCGAGCTCGCGGCCGAGGCGCCGGGCGAGCGCGGCGACGACATTGTTGAGCTCGAGCCGCGCCGGGCGCAGCGGCTGGTGGCGGCCGTAGGCGAGCAGCCGTTGCGCCAGGGCGACGCCGCGCAAGGCCGCGTCATGCGCCTCCTGCGCCAGCTCGAGGCCGGGCGCGCCGCTGTCGGCGTGCTCGCGCAGCATTTCCAGATTGCCGATGATGATGCCGAGCAGATTGTTGAAATCATGGGCGATGCTGCCGGCGAGCGCGCCCATCGCGGCGAGCTTCTCGGCGTCGGCGCGCTGCGCCGCCGCCTGGTCGCGCGCGCCCTGCCGGTGGCCGAGCTCGTCGAGGCGGCGCGCCAGCAGCTGGTTGGTGGCGTGAAGCCGCTCGGCGGCGCGCTGCTGCTCGGCGAGAAGCGTCTCCAGGCGCACCGCCTCCGCCCGCATGCTCACGAGCTCGGTCACGTCGGCGGCGCTGTGGATGATCCAGCGCACCTCGCCCTCGGCGTCGAGGATCGGCGTGTTCACCGTGCTCCAAGAGCGTTCCTCGAAGCCGCCGCCTTCGGTCATCGGCCGCGGCACCACGCGCTTCTGCGGCGCCATCGCGTCGGGCCGCTTCAGCGTCAGCACGCGCTGCAGCGACTGGCGCAGCGCGCCTCCCTCGCTTGCGGCGGGGTCCTGCGGATCGTCCGGCGCCAGGTCGAAGATGCTGCGGCCGACGAGCCCGGCGCGCGCGATCATCGCCGCCCGCGCATAGCCGTCGCTCACCGCGAGGATGGTCAGGTCCGCCGCCAGCACCAGGCAACATCCCGATGCGCGCTCGAACAGCGCACGGAAATCGGGATCTAGGCTCGCAGGCTCCTGCATGAAACGGGCTCCGCGCAAAACCTTGCGTTGCGCCCTGCCGAGATGTTCCCTCCCGTCGCGCAGCGAGCGGCCGATATTGCCGCGGGCGACTACACCTTATGCGAGATCAGACTAGAGAGTTTCTCGTTAAGGATCACGTGGAAAATCGCCGCAGGCGCCGCCGCCTCAGGGGCCGCCGACGCCGAGATAGATGCGCTGCACCTGCGGGTCGCCGGCGAGGTCTTGCGCCTTGCCTTCGAGCACGGTGCGCCCGGTCTGCAGCACATAGGCGTAATCGGCGATCTCGAGCGCCAGCGGCACCGACTGCTCGGCGAGCAGCAGGGTCAGGCCCTCGCGATGGAGCCGCCGCAGGGTGTCGTAGAGCAGGTCGACGATGGCCGGGGCGAGGCCGAGCGACGGCTCGTCGAGCATCAGGAGCTTGGGCTCGCTCATCAGCGCGCGGCCGAGCGCCAGCATCTGCCGCTCGCCGCCCGACAGCGTCCCGGCGCGTTGGCGCCTTCGCTCGGCGAGCCGCGGGAAGATCGCATAGACGCGCTCCAGCAGCGCCGGCACGCGGCGCTTGTCGCCGAGCGCGGTGGCGCCGAGCCGGAGGTTCTGCTCGACGGTCTGGCCGACGAAGAGCCGCCAGCCCTCCGGCGACAGCGCCAGGCCGCGCGGCACGATGGCGAAGGCGGGAAGGTTGGTGATCGCCTCGCCGCCCCAGTCGATGGCGCCGCCGCTGGCGCGCGCCAGTCCGGCGATGGCGTTGAGCGTCGTCGTCTTGCCGGCGCCGTTCGAGCCCAAGAGCGCCACGACGCAGCCCGCCGCCACCTCGAGCGACACGTCGGCGACGCCGACGAGGTCGCCGTAGCGCACCTCGAGGTGGCGGACGGAGAGCGTGCTCACGACCGCGCCGCCCGCGCATGGCCGCGCCCGAGATAGGCCTCGATCACCGCGGGATCGTTGACCACCTCCTGCGGCTTGCCGCTGGCGATGACATGGCCCTGGTTGAACACCAGCACGCGCCGGGTCAGGGTCAGGATCACCTCCATGATGTGCTCGACGATGACCAGCGTGATGCCCTGCGCATGGATCCGCCGCACCAGCTCGATCGCGCGCTGGATCTCGCCGGGGGTGAGGCCGGCGAGCGCTTCGTCGAGCAGCATCAGCCGCGGGCCGGTGGCGAGCACGCGCGCGATCTCGAGCCGCTTGCGGCCGGGCGTGCCGAGGCTGCGCGCGCGCTGACCCGACTGCTCCTTGAGCCCGGTCAGCTCCAGCACCTCGAGGGCGCGCTCGCGCGCCGCGCCGCGCTGCGGATGGCGCAGGAAGGCGCCGACCATGACGTTGTCGAGGATGGTCATGTCCTCGAAGGTCGCCGGCACCTGGAAGGTGCGGCCGATGCCGAGCCGCGCATGGGTCTCGGCCGGCGCCGCGGTGACGTCGATGCCGTCGAAGAGGATGCGGCCGGAGGTGGGCGGCGTGTCGCCGGCGATGCAGTTGAAGAAGGTCGATTTGCCGGCGCCGTTGGGGCCGATGAGGCCGACGATCTCGCCCTCCTCGACGGCGAGGTCGGCGCCCGCCACCGCCTGGAAGCTGCCGAAATGCTTCGCCACCTTCTCGGCGCTAAGCAGCATGGCGGACCTCGGCGCGACGGCGGCGTGCGGCCAGCAGGCGGTGCCAGAGTTCGAGCAGGCCGCCGGGCTCGAAGCGGGCGATGAGCACGATGACGCCGCCATAGACGATGTAGGTGAGGCCCGAGCCGCTGCCGCCGAGCCAGGTGTTGGTGGCGGTCTGCAGCGGCACCAGGATCGCCGCGCCCAGCAGCGGCCCGAAGAGGGTGCCGGCGCCGCCCAGCGCGGCGGTGATGATCATCTGCACCGAGACGAGGATGCCGAGCCCGCTGTCGGGATCGACGAAGCCGGTCTTGAGCGCGTAGAGCGAGCCGGCGAGCGAGGTGAAGCCGGCGCTCAGCATCAGCGCGTAGAGCTTGTAGCGCCTGACCGGCACGCCGAGGCTGCGTGCGGCGCGCTCGCCGGCGCGGATGGCGCCGAGATAGTAGCCGAGCCGGCTCTGCTGCATCCGCCAGGTGGCCAGGATGAGCAGCGCCAGCACCGCGAGGAAGATGTAGTAGTAGGGCACCGCGCTGCGGAAGATCACGTCGTACCAGCCGCGCGCGGTCGCCGGCCCCTGCAGCCCGATGGCGGCGCCGAGGAAGTCCCAATTGCCGACGACGATGCGCAGCAACTCGGCGACGGCGATGGTCGCCATGCTGAAGTAATGGCCGACGAGGCGGAAGGTGGGAAAGCCGATGAAGACGGCGATGACCAGGCTCGCCGCGACGCCCAGCGGCACGCCGACGAGCGGCGGCAGCTGCCAGTGCTGATAGACGAGCAGCGGCAGATAGGCGCCGGCGCCGAAGAACATGGCGTGCCCGACCGAGATCTGGCCGGCATAGCCGCCGACGATGTTCCAGGCCGAGGCGCCGATGGCGGCGAGCAGCACCAGCGCGCCGGTATCCTGCAGGAAGGCGGCACTGTCGGTGCCGGCGACGAGCCAGGGATAGGCCAGGAGCGCCGCGGCGAGCGCGAAGAGCGGCCAGCGCTTCATGCCTTGCCCAGCAGTCCCTGCGGCCGGAGCCACAGCAGCGCGACGAAGAGCCCGTAGACGACCACGTCCTTGTAGATCGGCCCGAACCAATAGGCGGAGAGCGCCTGGATCAGGCCGACGATGAGCCCCGCCAGCATGGCGCCGGGCACGCTGCCGAAGCCGCCCAAGGTCACCACGACGAAGGCGGTGAGCGCGAAGGTCTCGCCCACCGCCGGCGAGAACGGGAACGAGATCGCCATCAGCGCGCCGGCGATCCCGGCGCTCGCCGCCGAGAGCCCCCAGGCGAGCGCCTGCATGCGGTCGGGGCGGATGCCCATCAGCATCGCGGCGTTGCGGTCCTCGGCGACGGCGAGGAGCTCGCTGCCGACGGCGGTGCGGGTCAGCAGCAGATGCATGCCGAGGCCGAGCCCGGCGGCGACCGAGCCGGCGACGAGCTGCGGCACGGTCAGGAGGATGCCGCCGAGATCGACCGTGCCGGAGAGCACGGTGGTCGGCAGGGTCACGAAATTGGGCGAGAAGATCCAGAAGGCGGCGTAGCGCAGCAGCAGCGCCAGCCCGAAGGTCGACAGGATCTGCGCCAGCATCGGACCGCGCATGACCTGCTTGATCAGGCTGAAATAGATGAGGACGCCGAGCAGGAAGAGGGCCAGCGCCGCGGCGAAGCCGAAGACGCCCGGCCCGCCGCCGACCCACGTCACCGTCAGCAGCGCCGCATACATGCCGAGCATGACGAACTCGCCATGCGCGAAATTGATGAAGTTCATCATCCCCCAGATCAGGGTGAGCCCGGCGGAGAAGAGGGCATAGACCGCGCCCAGCAGCAGCCCGCCGGCGATGACCTGGAGAAGAATCATCGGCGACTGATCTTCACTCGGCGACGCGGGCGGTCACCCCCTCTCCCCTCGTGGGAGAGGGAGGGACCCATTGCGCGGCAATGGGAGGGTGAGGGGGCGTCAGGGCGCGCACCTCCTCACGGCGCGGGGTCTCGCGGCTGCAAGAGCAACCGCCGGCGCCCGCCCGCGACGACGCTTCGCGTGGCGCGGCTACTTCCATCCCTTCATCGGCCATTCGAGCTTCGCCGTGGCGCGATCCTCGGGCCACACCGCCTTGTAGGTCTTGCCCTGGAGCTGGATGAGATAGGTCGAGGCGAGGATGTTCTGCCCGGTGGCGTCGAACTTGACGCCGCGATAGCCCATCATCAGCTGCGCCGGCTTGAGGTCGGTCGCCCTCAGCGCCTGCTGGATCTTCGCGGGATCGGTCGAGCCGGCGCGGTCGATGGCGTCGCACAGCACGAAGAAGGCCTGCATCCAGCGCCCGCTGGTGTCGTCGAGATCGCGGCCGGTCTTCTTCTTGTACATCTCGTTGATGAGGTAGGTGGCGCTGCCGGGCGGGCCTTCGGCCCAGGCGCTGCGGTCGAGCACGCCCTGGGCGATGTCGCCCACCGCCGGGATGAAGGACGGGTCGGAGAAGCCGGCATCGTCGCCGATGATCATCTGCGGCAGCACGTCGAGGTCCTTGAGCGTCTTCATGTAGAGGATCTCGTCGGCGGTGTAGCCGACGAAGACGGCGACGTCGGGCTTCTTCTCCTTGAGCTGCAGCACCTGCGCCGAAACGTCGGTCGATTTGGCGTTGTAGACGATCTGCAGCACGGCGAAGCCGCCCGCTTTCGCCGCCTCGACGATGCTGTTGCCGACCGACGTGCCGTAGTCCGTGTTCTCGTTGAGCACGGCGACGGTGTCGACCTTCTTGCCGGCGTGCTTCATCTCGGTGAGGAACTGCGTGTAGGCCTTGGCGAAGTCGGTGGCGATCGGGGTCACGCGGAAGGTCCATTTGAAGCCGCGCTGCGTGATGTTGGCGGCGACGCTGTCGCCGACGACGAAGGGCACGCCGTAGCGCTCCGCCACCGCGGTGGCGGTCAGCGCCACCGAGGAATGATAGACGCCGAGCAGCGCCGCCACATGCTCCTGGGTGATGAGGCGCAGCGTCTGCTGCTGGCCGACCGACGGGTCGCCCTGATGGTCGACATTGATGACCTCGACCTTGGCGCCGCCGAGATGCGGCAGGCCGGCGGTGGCGGCGAGCGGCAGGCCCTTCAGCTCGGGATGGGCGTTGTTGACGATGTCCTCGCCGAGCTCGACCGCCGCCAAGGCGGCCTGGCCGGCCGGCGCCGAGTTGCCGGTCAGCGGATAGAGCGCGCCGATCTTGACCACCTCCGCGGCTTGGGCGGGCGCGGCCAGCAGCGCCGCCGCCAGCGCGGCGGCGAAGATGCGCCTGAAATCACTCATGGGTTCTCTCCTCCTTGCCCGCCGGCGGCGGCGTTATTTCCAGCCCTTCATCGGCCATTCGATGGCGGCGGTGGCGTCTTTCGGCGGCCACACCGCCTTGTACGCCTTGCCCTGGAGCTGGATGAGATAGGTGGCGGCTTCGGTGTTCTGCCCGGTGGCGTCGAACTCGACGCTGCGATAGCCCATCATCAATTGCGCCGGCTTGAGGTCGGTCGCCTTCAGCGCCGCCTGGATCTTCGCGGGATCGGTCGAGCCGGCGCGGTTGATGGCGTCGGCGAGCACGAAGAAGGCCTGCATGTCGCGGCCGCTGGTGTCGTCGAGGTCGCGGCCGGTCTTCTTCTTGTAGAGCTCGTTGATCGCGTAGGTGACGCTGCCGGGCCGGCCGATGTCCCAGGCGCTGCGGTTCATCACCCCCTGGGCGATCTCGGCCACCGCCGGGATGAAGGAAGGGTCGGAGAAGCCGCTGTCGTCGCCGATGATCATCGCCGGGTGATAGTCGAGATCCTTCATCGTCTTCATGTAGAGGATCGAATCCGCGGTGTAGCTGATGAAGATGACGACGTCGGGATTCTTCTCCTTGAGCTGCAGCACCTGCGCCGAGACGTCGGTCGACTTGGCGCTGTACGGGATCTGCGCCACCACCTTGAAGCCGTGCTGCTGCGCCGCTTGCTGCGTCGTCTCGGCGACCGAGGTGCCGTAATCGGTGTTCTCGTTGACGATGGCGACGCTGTCGACCTTGCGCCCGGCCTTCTTCATGTCGGCGAGGAACAGCATGTAGTTGTTGGCGAAGTCGCTCGCCACCGGGGTCACGCGGAAGACCCATTTGTAGCCGCGCCCGGTGATGTTGGCGGCGACGCTGTCGCCGACGACGAAGGGCACGCCGTAGCGCTCGGCCACCGCGGTCGCGGTGAAGCTGACGTTGGATTGATAGGCGCCGAGCAGGGCGGCGACCTTCTCCTGGGTGATGAGGCGCAGCGTCTGCTGCTGGCCGACCGAGGGATCGCCCTGATGGTCGGCGACGACGAGCTCGATCTTGGCGCCGCCGAGATTGGGCAGCCCCTTGCCGGCGGCGAGCGGCAGGCCCTTCAGCCCGGGATGCGGCGTGTTGACGATCTCGGCGCCGAGCTCGACCGCGGCGCGCGCCGCGTTGCCGGCGCTCGCGGCGTTGCCGGAAAGCGGGAAGATGACGCCGATCTTGACCGGACCGGCGGCGAGCGCCGGGACGGCGAGGGCGGCGAAAACGGCCGCGGCGGCGACGGAGATCGTCCTGTGCATGCTGAGCTCCCTGTCTCGTCGGCGGCCTCGAGCGGGCCG